>JAGGWF010000219.1 GCA_021157685.1 Planctomycetota bacterium
GGACGCTGAAAGAAAAGATGGAGTCGGTGGCAGATCAGACGAGCGAAAGTGAGAAGGCGATTGTGCGGATGGAGACGAAAATCGAGTACATTATCAAGGGCATCGATGAGATCAAAGCCGAGGTTAAAACAAAGTGAACTTTTTTTATCCATTGAATTGTAACTTTTCGTGTAATTTTCAGTGGCAAAGTGTGATAGTGGCTGATATGCTATGGGATGAATTGAGAATTGTAACCGGCCGGTTGCACTAAAGTTACAATCGTAAGGCGTTTGTTCTCAAGGAGTTAGGAACTGATCCGCTTGGCCTCTTAATCAGCGGGTCGTGGGTTCGAATCCCCCATCGCCCATTTTCGTAAGGCCTTGTAAGTGAAGAGCTTACAGGGCTTTTTTTAATTACCCTATGCGCCAAATCGGGCATCGTATAACCTTTCGTATAACTTTTACGAGTAAAACAGACTCAGAAACAGTGTACAGAAAGGAAAAACGATGGCCCAAAAAACACGAAAACACAAACGACCCGCCGACCTGCCCGGGGCAATCTATCTCAACAAGAACCGGTACGGGACCAGATAATCGAGGATCGGGATTGGTCCAGAAAAGTTATCAACCAGCGGATGGGACGGATCAATCGGATATTCAAATGGGCCGTCTTCCGCAAGGTATGAAGTAACTGCCAATAGAAGGAACCATTGGCTCTCCACATGTTCAGTTCAATAGTACCACAAAAGGGCTTCAGAATAACACCATATCCGAGGTTTCTTTCACCCTTTCACGAAGCCCCATGAAGCTTTGACTGTGTCCTTTTCTCCACAACAGCTCGAAGCGATAAGTTCTTTATTGCTATCTCAACCTCATTTAAACCCGTAACTTCCCAGCCCAAGTTCATGCTTATAATTCTATAATCAGCCAAATTTCTCGAATCCCTAACATAGCCCCTCTCCCAGGAAACTCTTAACGCATCCAAGATCACGGGGAGCAAGTCGCTATTAATCGTTGTCCATTTTCCAGAATGAAGCGTATCAGAGGTATATCTTCTTGCCCCCGGATCATAGATCATTTTTGCAGATGGGTCTGCGGTATCCTCAGCGATATATGGCGCTGCAAATGCAGCTCTGTCATCATATATTGGAACCAAAAACCATATAAAATCTCCATAGCCCGGTGATTTTTTATTTGTATTCTGAACGACAAGGACATAAGGGACATGGGCCGTATGAATTTTTGTTGAATAGCCCTCTTTTTTAAAAGTTTTCGAGTAGATGACTCTGGCCGTTATACCAAAATCGAGTCCCTTTAGTTCGGATAGATTTGGACAATTTTGTATTTTTTGCTCAACCAAGAGGTGTGGCCAGGGTTGCCCCTCTTTTCGCAGCTGATTATCGTATTCAGGGATGGAGTTCAGGTATAGAGTTATATTGGCACCGTGCCGCCCTAAAGTTACCCGCTTGGCCGCATTTTCGAATATAAACCCAGCTTTTCCAACTTTCTCAACCTCTGCATTCAATATGTTGAATTTACTATGCCACTGAGCCAATTGCCACACGGGTTCAATATTGTCATCCGTTCTTAATTCCCCAATTTCAACATATTTACCATGTTTGGGAGACAGGACATTGAAACCTTTCTTAAAGTGACGATCCTTTAACAATTCAAAAGACTTCAAATCTGAACAATCCGTTCGATTCGGATATTCAATTTTATCAACGGTTCGATCGAGCCTTACGGTTTTTTTAACCAAAAGAGAAAGAAGGGTTTGAGCGTATAGTCTGTGTCCAAAATCATTTGGATGGTTAACTCCATTGTTCGTTATATCCCAAAATGATTTATGTTTGAGTATTTCGCTAAAAATGGCTGTCATATCTGCTAAGACGACTCCCTCTCCGCATAACTTTTCTAATTCATCTCGGTACAACGGGTATAGATCCGGTGCGGATTGGGTCCACTCTGGATTGCCGCACATGGTCGATACGAGTATGAACTCACATTGCGGACAGGCCTGGCGTATCTTATCTATCTGCTCCTTGATGCTCTGACCATATTCTTCCGGAGAAACTCTGTGACTACCATCATTCATACCCCAAGCGACGATTACGAGATCAGGATTCGCCGCGATCACTTTGGACACATTTTCAACCCCATACCGCGAAACTTGACCGCCCTTGGAAAGATTCGTAACCGCAATTTTGCAATCGTATATTTCTTCCAAACTCCACGCAACAAGGCTTGGATAAGAAGGCATAAACGGACGGACATTAACTTTTGCTGAGGCGTTGGCGCCTGTCGAAATGCTGTCGCCATAAATAACCATATTCATGCCTTGTCTGCTTTTAAGTTTGCTGTAAGTCTTTGGCAATTCAGCTAATCGGAATGCTGGCTTGTGTCCTTTCCATGAATTCTTCTTATGGACATAATCAACTTCAACCTGCAGGTCATGAAACAAATGCCCCTCACCAAAAAACAAATTGTTTTTGCCGTCTCTACTGGCTTCTATCGAACCGGGCGAGCCCGGCTTTAAATACATATCCGATTGGTTTTTAAACGGTATTCGTGAGTTTTCTGTAAGGAAAACCGTGCCGCTGCCAGGGTCATACTCATAATCCCTGCCCTGTTCGTAAACAATTCCTTTTGAGGGTGAGTATATCTTCATGATCTTTTCCCCTTTAAACAGTAATTTTGCCCGGATGAGATTGTCGTTGCCTTTAAGAAAAAGCAAACTCTCGCCTTCCATGACATCCTTATCCCAGATTGGCTGCAGCGGCCAATATTCTTTATCACTCTGACCTGAAACAAGCGTTACACAAAAATACAAAACCAGAAAGAGAGGAAGGAGTTTCGTGCTCATATCAATCCCTTAGAATAGAAGCCAAATGTGATTAAATGTCAGATATTCCGTTTTAGACAAAGCGTAATCGGCATTGTATAATGTGCATTTATCACCAATGCCAATCGAACGCATATCCGCCTTTCTCGCAGCTTCTATCCCAGCAAACGCATCTTCAATAACAACGCAGTTTTCCGGCTGAATGTTCAATTTCTCCGCTGCCAACAAAAAGCCCTCCGGGTTCGGCTTTGTATTACGGACATCCGCTCCTGTTATAACCGTGTCAAATTCGTCGGACATCCCAAGCCGCTGAAGTATTTTGTGTGTATTCCTGCTGGCTGAACAAATTGCGACCTTCAGCCCTTTTTCTTTTATTGAATCAATCAACTCCCTTATTCCAGTAAGTGTATCGCCTGGGCCTATATTGTCCAGAAGAATATTGTAAAGATTGTTTTTTTCTTCAGCCAACTCGATTAGCTCTTGTTCGCAATAGTCTCTTTCCGAACGCTCCATGATAATCTTCAGGCTTTCCATTCGACTTACGCCCTTGAGGCGTTCATTAATTAGCTCATCAAAATAGATTCCCTCCCTGTCGGCGATATTTTTCCAGGCCTGATAGTGATATTTGGCGGTATCTACGATGACCCCATCAAGATCAAAGATGACAGCTTGAGGTTTCCTGAAAAGGTGAAACTCTTTAGGCATTTCAACCGTTTTTTCCCCTGCACTGAAAACAACATCTGTGTCATATATCTTGCCCTTAAAGTCATCGCCCGAGACAAGCCCATAGTTTATCTGACCTCTGCTGACAGAGACTTTTGCAACACTTCCGCTATAGGCCACTTTAAATGAATACCCCCCCCACTTTTCAGGCAGCAGGGGTGCGCATTCTAAAGTATCGGATGTGTATTTCATTCCACCAAAGCCGCAAACAATATTCAGCCATGTTCCAGCCATTGATGAAATATGGAGACCTTCGTGTGTATTATTGTTTGCATTTTCCAAATCAAGTCTCGATGCCCAGAGATAGTAATCGTAGGCCTGATTTTGAACCCCGATCTCACTGGCAATGATCGAGTGAATACTGGGCGAAAGAGATGAACCATGTGCGGTTCGTTGTTCGTAGAAACGATAATTCCTGTATTTTTCCTGCACGGTGAATTTGTCCCTGAATAAGAACATGAGCAAGACAATGTCAGGCTGTTTCAATAATTGGCGTTTGAAATATTTATCGATTGTCCACTTCGATTCAATGGGTATATCCTTTTCCCAATCAAGCTCTTCTCTGCATATCGGATCAAGCGAAAGCAGCATGTCATCCTGAATAAAGACATCCATTTTAGAATCATAATTCAAGATCATTTTGTCCGCGGCCTCTTGCCATGATTCAATTTCAGAATCATCTAATGCAATCTTATCCTTTAATACAGCAAGATACCCTGGTGCATCCGTCTGCATTTTCCCAAGAAGTGAAATCGCATATTCCAAGACCCACTTGGCCATGTAGTTGGTGTAATAGTTATTGTTGACAAACTGCTGCCATTCATCCGGCCCTATCACACGATTGATGCCAAATCCATTTCTATAAGGTATGAATTCCCCCCGGCTGGCCCAGAATCTCGCAATTTCGACAACAAGCTCGATGCCCTTTGTATGCAGGAATTCTTTATCATTGATCACATGGTCATATAGGTACACCACATAAGCAATTGTAGAATTGATATGTATTTCGCAGAATGAATATTCCCAATAGTTAAGATCCTCCGTGCCATCAATGGTCGTCATTGGGTACATCGCACCTTTGTAGTCAAAGGTTTTTGCTCTTTCCCTGGCCGCATCAAGCGTGTTATAGCGATATTCAATCAGTTTCTTTGCAGCGCCTGGATTTGTGAAAAGGTAAAAAGGTACACAATAGCTCTCGCTGTCCCAGAATGTTCTACCCCAATAGTGTTCGCTTGAATATCCCTTTGGGCCGATATTCAGATATCCGTCAAACCCCCTGTAAACATTATTCAACTGCAGCATACAATATCGTATTCCCTGCTGAGCAGCAATGTCCCCTTCTATTTCAATATCGACAGAGGCCCATAGCTTGTCAAGTTCTTTAATATGGTGTAATTTAAGATTGTCATAACTGGCTCCACAATCCGCTACAATAGATTTACAATCTTCTTTAGAACCCTCGCTTAAGTCGTATGTGAATTCATTTGAACTTGTATTGCCGGCGGTTCTAACGGGATGCTTTTCTCTTTCGGGCCCCAATATTCCCCTGAAACATTGCTTGCTTTCATGGATCAGATAACCAACAACAGTGTCTTCCTTATCCTTGTCCACGACTTTAACATCACTTTCCTTCGGTATCATGCCGTAGGGATATCCTGCATCACGGGAAGTGAAAGCAGAAACTATTTTGTCAAATTTATAGTGCTTACCCTTTTTGGGAACAAATTTCAGTTTATACGCAACATATCTGTCTTTATTTACAAACTCAGTTTCTATGAAATCAAGAGGATCACTGCAAATAGTCATGCGGTGGATGTAATACTGTCCGCTGGTAGAAACATTCATCACAAGATAAATATCATCATCGTCCGCTCTGGAATCAACCATACGGCAATGAGTCATATTATTAAAGCATATATGATTTTCATAAATACTATCAAGAACGAAACTCAAGCTTACAGGTTTTTCATGGTCCAAAGCTGTCAAGCCCAACCTTATTGCCCCAATATGTCTGTCGTGATAGGATACAAGTCTTTCCCATTCGAGTTTCGTGTGACAGCCATCCTTGGATTTAAAAATCAGCTCTCTCGTGAGCACTCCTTCTTTCATATCCAGTTCACGATGATATTCACTGAAATCAGATTCCAGCAGAGAAAATTTTCCCCCGCCCACTTCGACTATCAGCCTAACCCAGTTAGTGGTATTGACCATTGAGTTAGAATAATTGACAAACCCCTTTCTTTTCCAGCCATAGCTCTGCGGCTCTTTTACATAAATAC
>JAGGWF010000190.1 GCA_021157685.1 Planctomycetota bacterium
ATCCGAAACAAAACAGACTGTTTAAAACCCTAATTTTCAAAACAAAAAAGCCGACTTCGACACGGGCCGTTGTTTTGAATTTTGTATTTTCGATTTTGAGTTTGTTTCGAGTTTCGATAGTCGCATTTCGAATTCAGCAATATCGACATAAGTACCTATATATACTATGTTACGACTAGCACTCGACATCAAGTCGCGCTGTCGTATTAGGAACCTCTAAAAATTCATTTTGGCGGACAAATACACACGGCGAGTATCTCTCACGGGTCGACAATCTTAACATCCAGCGGGCTGTTAAGGCGGTAGCGGATGTTTCGCCATGTGATGGTTCGCCCTACAACCGATGAAAGCATGATCAGCAGAAAAAGGATCGACCAAGCCCAAAAGAAAAACAGGTCTGCATAGCGGGCCATCTTCATTTTCTCTTTGTATTCGGGCAACAGCGTCGCAATGATTTTCTGCCGGAGGATTGCACGGTAAATCTGAAGCCCCCAGAATAAAACCGGCGGAACAGAATAAAGCCATGCATATGGCCAACACGCCCGAAAGGCCAAAATCGTAACTACCGGAGAACCCCAAAGTACCAGCACACCAAGAGTCGTATTCAGCAAGCCAAACAGCCATATCAGCGGCGAATAAATACGGGTGATAATGAACTGGCGGCGGGAAAACTCCCACAATTCTTTCCATGTGGTCGTCTGGAAAGAAGCGATCATGCAGTCCGGAACAAAGACCATCTTTCGATGATGACGACGAACCGCCCTGCTAAGCGAGAGGTCATCGCTGAGGGCTTTTTGCCAAATTTGTTCAATACCTAATTCGTGAAAATCTTTCACACGAATCGCCATTGAACCGCCCCACGCCAGATTAAACGGGGTATTGCCGAGAAGCTGACACACTTTCACATTGAGAGAGGACAAAGCAAGCGAAGCCATGTTGTTATTTTGCGGGATAAAACAACGGTAGCCGCTTGATGCGCCATTCTTATCCTTTCGGAGCGGATAGACAATCTGAGCCAGCCAGTTAAGGCCCGCGCAGGCATCGGAATCGGCAAAAGCCAGAATCTCGGTCTCTTTTGAAATCTCCCGATAGGCAAACAACAGGTTGTGCAGTTTCTGGCTGCATGACTCCGTCGGCCCGGCGACAAGAATCTCGACCGTTTTGGCCTGAGAAATAGATTCATACCGAGCCATTAGATTCAGCAGGCGGTCATAGGCCGGGTCGGATGAATCCTCAACGACAAAAAAGAGGTCGTACCCTTCATACGCTTGGGAAAAAAAAGATTTGATATTTTTATCAAAGGCCTCATCGAGACCCTTGCAAGGAACGATCAGTACACATTGAGGACGGTATCCAATTCGCTGACGCTGATGTTTTTTTAGGGCATAGTGATGATTACACACCACCTGAATGGTGAAAAATAACTGAGCAATTACCGCACCGATTATAATATATTCAAGAACACCCATACGATTGACGCTTTCTTCCTGAAAAACCATGAAATTTAACTGTTTCAATTTTCGGTGTCTATGATAAAGTATTGATGTGAAATGGCAACTTTTTTTTGTGAAAGTTAACTTGAGTCTATGGCGTCTGTTTTTAAAATTCCAAATTCACTTGGCAGCACTAGTTCGAAAACAACAATCGTTCACTGCCAACACTTGGTCCGTATAATCTCAGGGTTGCGAGAAGTCTATGAGGGGCATTGCAACGGGCAAAATGCAATTATAAAGATATTTCTTTCGAAACTGCATGGAAAGCGTCACTGTTGCCGGGAATTGCGGGGGTTTCAGAAGCTGGCCTCTCGGGGACTGGAAACTGCAACGGTTCTAGCCCAGGGACAAAATGAGAATGGACATTTCGTGCTGGTTCTGGAAAAGATCAAAAATGCCCAAGAACTGCTTGCGGTCATTGACCCCGCCAAAGCAACAGCGGAGACTGTTCCCATTTTAAAAAAGTTCTTTGCATTTGTTGCAAAAATGCATCAGGCAGGCATTGACCAGCGGGACTTCAATTTGGGTAATTTTCTTTGGGACGGAAAAAGGATTTATGCAATCGACCCAGCACAGATACATTTTCATTCCGGCTATCTCAGTAAACAGAAAAGTCTTTGGCAACTGGCAGGACTGTTTACGGGTCGGTCAGATCTTTTCCAGAAAAATAAAGTTGAATTTCTGAATATGTATTCCCAAGTCCGCGGATGGGAGTTCGATAATCCTACATTACAGGAAATCGAAAAGCTGGTAGTAAAAAAACGCCGCCTTGCAACCAAACGCCATCTTAAAAAACTCCTGCGAACATCTAAACACGCAGTGAAGATCAGACATGAACACTATGTTGGTATTTTCAAGAGGCCTTTGTTTGACCAATTGGATCCTCGTGAATTTGTAAAAAAGTTGGATACCTTGATAGAATCCGGACAAATTCTCAAAATTGGTGACAGTACCTGCGTGGTGCGATGTGTATACAGTGGATTTGACATTGTCATCAAACGATATAATTACCAAGGGCTTTGGCACTCACTGCGACACACCATCAAAGGCAGCCGGGCAAAGAAGTGCTGGCGGTTTGGCCATCTTCTGACGGCGGCGGGCATCGGCTGTGCCGCCCCGCTTGGCGCGGTCGAAGAACGCCGCTTCGGCATGATTCGCCAGTCGTATATTATCAATGCATTTGTTGAGGGACCTTTGCTTTATGTGACGATGAATGATCCGAACTGCTCGCCAAAAGAGCGAGAAGCCATCGTCCAAAAAGCCGAAAGAGTTCTGGAGCAACTGGGGCAAAACCATCTGACCCATTCGGATATGAAGTCCTCTAATATGATTATCTGTAATGGCGAACCGGTTCTGATCGATCTGGATTCGATGCGGCAACATCGCAACAAAGGCCCCTACTTTGAAAACCGCTATGAAAAAATGATTCAAACCTTCCACCGGCGACTTGATGGCAAGAGATAATCTCTTTGTCCACAGATTTCACCGATTGACACAGATTCTAAAGACTGAGAACTGCTATTATCAACCACGGAAGATACGGATGGGCACGAAATAATTTCGAATTATGAATTTTGAATTTTAAATTGTGGAACCACGAAAAACACAAACGAACACGAAATATTTTTAGACGGGATGAACGTTTTTTTTGACACTGATTTAACCACCGGTGTCGGACTATCGTCCGACCTTCTCAAAACCGAAAGAAATCCTCGAAGTAAAACTTCTGTGTGTTTCTTTTCGGCTTTATTCAGGGTTTCTATCGAAGCCGGTGGTTATGAACACTTTATTTTTTCATCTGTGAAATCGGTGTAATCTGTGGACTGAAAAAATGAACGGCGTGGGCATGGCCCACTCTATATTCCTCATACTTGGTACTCCACGACGGCTTCGATGATGCGGTTGCGGTCCTGTTCGGTCAGCCACCAGCCAACGGGAATCGAAGCCTGTTCGGAAACGAACTCATCTACTCCCGGCAGGTTCGCACGAAAATCCTGAAACATCGTGTGGGTATCGTTACGGGCATGGACCGCTGAGGTCGTGATCTGTTTGTCCTTCATATACGCCATGAATTTGCGGGGATCCCTGGCGCGGAGGGTATAGAGCCAGTAGGCCCCGTTGCGCTCTTTTTCGTACCGCAGGGTTTGAATCGATTCTAAGTCCGCAAACGCCTTGTCATAGGCGGCGGCGTTGGCACGGTGTTTGGCGACGGTCTCGCCGACGAATTTAAGCTGTTCAAGGCCAATCGTCGCGGCGACATCGTTCATGTGGAACTTGTAACCGTATTCGAGGATGTCTTCTTCGCAGCGAAAATCCTTGCGATTTGAAGCACGGTCGATGCCGTACCATCGGAGCAATCGCCCTCGCTCAAGATCGTCCTTGGAGCGGCAGGTCAACGCCCCGCCGTCCACAGTGGTCATGTGCTTGATCGCCTGGAACGAAAAACAGGAAAAATCAGAATGCGAGCCAATGGGCGTGCCATGGTATTCGCCGCTGAAAGCGTGAGCGGCGTCCTCAATGACTTTGATGCCGTGCTTCTGTGCAATCGCGTTGAGTTCGGCCAGTTCACAGGGATAGCCGCCCCAGTGAACGCACATGATGGCTTTGGTTTTGGGGGTGATCTTTTTTTCGACATCGGCCGGGTCAATATTACCCGTCCAGGGGTCGATATCCGCCCAAACAATCTTGGCCCCCATCGCCATAATCGGCTCGTTGGTCGCGGTGCAGGTCATCGCGGTAGAAATAACCTCATCGCCGAAACCGACATTAGCCAGCCGCAACGCCAGTTGCAATGCCGAGGTACCGGTATTCAGGGCCAGGACATTTGGGTTGCCGAACCACGGGCCTAACTGCTGCTCGAATTCCTTGACCTTAGGACCTTCGCCGATATAGCCGCTCATCAATACTTCATTGAGCGGAGCGAGGACACTTTCCGGCATAAAGACCTTAAACAGCGGAATCGCGGTACCGCCACCGGATAATAACAAATTGACCAACTTATCTTTTGACTGTGTTTTCATTATAAAATACTTCCCATTCTAAGTTGACAAAACGATTCTATCTCCTTCATTTTACTCCGCGTCAGCCCAAAAAACCATAAAAAGAACCACGAAAATCACGAAAAAAACCACAAACGGACACAAATATATTAACCACCGAGGACGCTGGGGACACGGAAAAAAAACGCAAAAAGATAAAACCATGAAGGGCAGGAAGAGCGTGAAGAAAAATATCCATAAAAAAACTTCATGTCCTTCAATTTCTTCATGGTAAATTTTGAGTTTTGAATTGGGGAATCGCCTGCGGCGATGTCTGAATGAACGGATCCCTCGACTGTGCTCGGGATGACAAATCCTGAGACCTAAAGTCTGATAGACACACAACTCAGGCAGGATGCCTGAGCTACCTTATTTGTCCAGCGAGTCATCGGCGAGCAGCGAGCGGATGGGTTCGGCAGCCATTCGTTTTTTGATGATCCGGCTCCATTTTTTGAATGTTCGTTTTCCCAACGGGAATTCCTTGGGGTTTGTGATCTGGGTCGCATGGGTCAGATGCAGAACATTGGACTTCATCTTCGCAATCGGCAGTTCGACCGTCTTGTAGCCGCGATCCACCAGTTCCAGATACAGGCGCTTACCCGTTGTGAACCCCTTGTCATGATCCATCAGAAACGACAGCTTTTCCTTTTTCAAAACATCCGTTCTGTACAGGCAACAGATCGTGCGATTGTGATAGCGGCGTCTACCCAGCGGATCGGGCTTGGGGAGCAGTTTTCGCTTGAGCTTCTTAAAGTCCGTGGCTTTTTTGAGAATGGCTCGCCAAGCGGGTTCGATTTCAATCTTATCCGAACCCACACAGGCGGTGCGGGCGTCGTTATTGAAATGCCCGATCAACTCGGTCAGCCAGCCCGGCCGCAGCGCAATCG
>JAGGWF010000268.1 GCA_021157685.1 Planctomycetota bacterium
TGCTGTGGGTAATGCAATGCATTTACGAGCAGGACTTTGTCGGATTCAGTTATGGGTTCCGCCCGAGACGCAATCAGCATGATGCACTAGACCTTAAACAAGCGTACACAGTTTACTTTTCGATGGATAGCAGGGCCGGTTTTTTCGGCGCAACAAATCTCTGTCAGCCAGCGGCGGCCTAAAAAAGTTCCAAATTTTCGCTTTGCCATAATTTCACCTGCTTTCGACACATCAAAAAGGCCAACACGAATCGAGACTTCCGTATCCCGACATCAGAGACTCCTCGCATCAACAGCGAAGCGGACACCGAAAGGTTTCAACGGCTCGGAAAAAAATATCCAGACACTCATTCCAGCTGAGCAACCGATACACGAGCTTGCGACCGGCTTTAACGATCTGGCACGGCATGATAATAAAAAAATTGCGAAACTTCTTGAACTCCATCCGAAGGACTTTTTGCTTCTGGCTCTTATGTTTTTTATGCCAGCGCCCCCGGGTCGGCAACGACAAGGCGTACCACGCTTTCAGACTCCATGCCAGTGAGGCCATCACCATATAGGCCCAGTTACTGACGAGATTATCAACCGGCATCGTCATGGCTCCAACACCGTTTTTTAACTGTTCTATCAAATTCTCCTGATTGCAGCGATTGTTTGCATCGCCAACGATGGCGGCTCTGGAAGCGTTGCGGTCATTGGTGATATAGAAAAAGTAACGAATATCATCAAACAGAACATTTTCGCCTCTTTCCACAGACAGGTTCTTCTTCAGGACGATAATGCGATAGGATTTTCGGCATTGAGTAGGTTTGTACTCAAACTCCGCTGTCTGTTCTGATTGCAAACGAATGTTTTTATAGCCTCGTTCTTTGACAATTTGCTCTTTGATATTGGCCGGTTTCCGGCGAGTCCGTGTTTTTACCGTGTATTTGGGTTGACGCATAAGGTCTGTATAGTCCGTGTCCGGCAGGTTTCCAGCTATATTTATCAGATTACCCATCGCATTGATACCGAATACGAAAGTAATACCATCTTCATCCCAGCCGTCTAAGTATTTCGTCTGACTGAAATCCGTATCGCCCCGAAACCGAATCTTCTTAAACCCTGCTTTCCGGCATAACTTGGCCGCCTTGTCAAGGTAGTGGAACGCATTTTTACTGCTGGTGCTGTTACCACTGCGGTTGGAAAGATATAACGGTTCACCGGTGTTGGACAATGAGATAAGCAAGGGATGATATCCCCAGATGCCTTTGTAAGAGATGTCCATTCCTTCTTTGCATTCGCCGGTGGTTGGAGCAATTGTGCCATCAGCATCGATGACTGCCTCATCGAAGAATTCCGGTTCCTGCTGCGTCCAGACTTTCAAGCGGACTTCATTCATAATATCCTGCAATCGCTCAATCTGTTCAACTGAAAAACGGCGGCAGAAATCACCTGCCGTTGTCGGATCGGGTATCCTATCAGCACCCACAGCATCAAGATACACTTCATCGTTTCGCAACCGCTCGATATCTTCAAGGCACTGGCCATTACAGAGAATATTATACGCTATGTTGAGGATATGGTCAGATTCATAATAGGGATTATGCAATTTGAAAAGATGAAGACGACGGTTGATGGCTTCATCCAGTCCGAGCTGTTTGACCAGCAATTGCATTGCTCCCATACCGCCGTAGGCTATTCCGCGATTGCGATCAGCCATTTCATAATGAATGTTACCCGGATTAAACATCGGTCCAGGATGTTCCGGAAGCGATCTCTTGTTGAGGCGATTCAGAATTTTTCGCTTGCGTTGTCTCAATTTCTTGGCTATTCTCTCTTGCACTCGAAACGACTCCTTTCGTTGAAACTTAATGTTTCTTTGTTTTTCCCTGAGTGCATTGTAATGCACTGAAAAGGTCTTTTCGAGTACTTTTTGATAATTAAAAATAATTTGTCGCTTCCAACTACGCTGGTTTAAGGTCTAGTCCTTAAACAAGCGTACACAGTTTGCCTTTCGATGGATTCCAGGGCCGATTTTTTCGGCGCAGCAAATTCCTCTCAGCCGGCAGCGGCTTAAAAAAAGTTCCAAATTTCAACTCCGTCATAATTTTATCTGCTTTCAACACATCAAAAAGGGTTGACAAAGTCGGGACATCCGTATCCCGACATCAAGTAGATCTATTCAACAACGCAACGGACGGCAAAAATAATCCGACGCTCGAAAAAACACATCCAGATAAGAACACCAGCAGAGGATGATATCCCCAGATACCATTATAAGACAAGTCCATCCCCTGCTTGCATTCGCCGGTGGTCTCGGCAATGGTGCCGTCAGCGTCAATAATCGCCTCATCGAAAAACGACGGTTCCTGCTGCTTCCAGACCTTCAGGCGAATGGCATTAATAATATTCTGTAATATCTCAACCTGCTCGGCGGAAAAACGACGGCAGAAATCGCCCGCTGTCGTGGGGTCGGGTATTCTGTCTGCGCCAACAGCATCAAGATAGACCTCATCATTCCGCAATCGCTCTATATCTTCAAGGTACTGGCCGTTACAGAGGATATTGTAAGCCATATTGAGGACATGGTCGGACTCAAAATAGAGGTTGTGCAACTTGAAAAGATGGAGACGACGGTTGATGGCCTTATCCAGTCCCAGCCGTTGTCGTCGCAGAATAGTTTGCCATAAGCGTCTTCAGTCTGATCCCACGGAATCTGGTCGGCTAAAATAACCCAGCGGTTATCGACGCGAAGATGGCCGCCGAAAGGAAGATAAAAGTTCTCAAATGTCAATTGACGGGGAGCGTCTTTTTGATACATCCGTGTTTCCAGGTGCAAGGGTTTGGGCTGGTTGAATCCGAATTCCGTTCACTTCACAGAGTATAAACAATACCCATCTCGTTGTAAAACAAGAACTTCTGTTTTATTCAGCAAGCCCCAAGTAAATGTGCCCTGCCGGGCACACCATAAAAAAA
>JAGGWF010000255.1 GCA_021157685.1 Planctomycetota bacterium
CGTGCTAACGCTTCTTGTAGAACCTGAACTAAAGGGCCATTGCCTGAAAGAAATACAGCGTGCTCGC
Organism: Planctomycetota bacterium; assembly: GCA_021157685.1. Classification (GTDB taxonomy): domain Bacteria; phylum Planctomycetota; class Phycisphaerae; order Sedimentisphaerales; family Anaerohalosphaeraceae; genus 4572-13. The sequence continues at coordinate 68 of JAGGWF010000255.1, forward strand.
CTTCGTCTACATTGTGCCTCTCATTGGCAATATTTAATCCTGCAAGTGTTTTTCCAGCACCTGGGACACCGGTGATAAAACAAATAGATTTACGATTATGGAGTTTTGAATCATCAATAATAGTTGCTATCGCATCCGAGGTTTTACTTAAATTAATAGCGCCGCCATCTGAACGTGAGATTTCTTTTACACTGTGCCCCTTATAAAGTGCTTGCGCTGCTTCAATGATTGTTGGTGTTGGCTTATAAATAGACTGTTGCCATGCTACAGCGTCCAGGTGGCCATCTCTGTGCTCAGCTGAAACCCAGTTGATAAGATCCATGAGATTCTCTTTGTTGGTCCGCAACGGTTCAAACACAGAATCATCAAAAGGCTGGATTACATTTATATGGGTCGGCGCATTTGTTGAAATAAGAATAGGGACAATCTTCTTAGTGTGGCTTTGCTCGTGGAAGTTTTTCAAGTCTAAGGCATAGTCCAATACTTGATCGAGGGCATAAAGGGGATAATGACTCTCGCCTACCTTAAATTCTAAAACAAAGACAATGCCATTTAACAGTAGGATGTTATCCACTCGCTTTCCCATTCGGGGAATGGAATATTCAAAAAGTATATGACCATTATCTAAACCAATGAGTTGCTGTTTGAGTATTTTAATCTGCCCTATCCATGCATTTTCCTGTAGTTTCTCAATGTCGTGCGGATGATTCCGTCCTAATGAACCTAAAATGCTATCTTCAGAGTCTGATAGAAACTCAGGAATAGGGTTTGAATAACCTGCTCGGATTGGCATTTTTTCTCCTGATTGATCAGTTTTATGATTCTTGCAGTGCTACTGCTGAGGCGATGGCGAAGTTGGATGTGTGGGTGATGGACAGCGTGATCTGCTCGATACCTTTTTGGTCGGCGAACTCTTTGACCTTGCCGGAAATGTTGACGACCGGTCGACCCAGTGGATCGTTGACGACTTCGATATCCGTCCAGGCGACGCCGTCACGCCAGCCGGTGCCGATGAGTTTCATCACGGCCTCCTTGGCGGCGAACCGACCGGCCAGCTTTTCGACACGCCGGACATGTTTATCCGCATCGGCCTGCTCGGTTTTGGTGTACACCCGCTTTAAGAATCGTTCGGGGTGTTTTTCGAGCATCTCTTCAATCCGCCCGAAATCCACCAGATCAATACCGTGTGCAATAATCTTCATTTCTACGACTGGCTCCACCGACGATATGCCAGATTCACACAGAACTCGGTAAAGCGATCCATCTGTGCCAGATCTGAGTTCATCACGAGTTTGTTGACTAATTCCTTATACTGCTGCTGGTTATGCTGAAACAGCAACTGCTGTTCGATGAGTTGCTGAACCTCTTCAAACGACTTACAGTCAGCGACCACAAGCGTGTCAAGCTTCAAGATAAACAGATGCCCATCGATTTCGATCGGACCTTCGATCTGGGCGGGCTGCATTCCGATCGCAGTGGCCTCAAGCGAATTATACGGCTCCGGCATCGCATTCGTGCTCGGCTCAATCGGAAGCACTTTTCCGCCAATGGCCGCCAGGTCGCCGTGATACTGTTTGGCCAACTCGGCAAAATCAGCACCGTTTTCGAGCTCTTTTACTAACTCGCCCGCAATGCGTTTTGCGGCGGCCTGCAAGGTTTCCCCTTCGGCTACCTGCTCAACTGTAATCTCTTCGGGCCAGATGGCGATCAAGCTGAACCCCACCTCGCCTTTTTTGCAAAACACATCATCTTTATTTTGATCGTAATAGTTCCTCAACTCCTGTTGCGAAAAGCGCTTTTCATCTTTGAGCGTACTGGACAGATAGGACTGAGTCATGATCAGTCTTTTTTGATACGCTTTGAACGATCGCCAGTCCATGCCCATTTCCTTGATCTTGCTCTCGGCCAATGCATAGTTGTTGCCATAGCTGGTGACAAAACGGTTCACTTCACTATCAACCGCCTTTTCGAGCATATCGTCGATCGTATCGGGGGCGGTTCTTCGGGCTTGTTGATAAAGCAGGATGTCGGTGATCTTTCCGCGGATGATATCCCGGACAAACGGTTGTGCCTGAGCATTGAAAGCGGTTTCGTCCATTTGGCCAGCCGCGAGTTTGAGGGTTTGTTCGGTAATCGTCAGAATTTCATCCGAAGAAATCGTTTCAGACTGTACTGCTAGCACCATGCTGTTGCCGGACGGGGCAGGCAGGTCGTATTTATTGGCCAACCCAATCTGCTGCATCTGTTCTTCGGTGTATTTGCCATATTTCCGCTTGCCGCCGCAACCAACACACAGCAACACCGCGGCCAGCCACACTAAACATAGCCCTTTTCTTATCAGCATCTCTATATAAGCTCCACGGAATCTTGTTTTTCGACTATCTTCAACGGCCACTGATTATACGGAAAATGTGCGGATTGGGAACCTCTTTTTGTCGGAATCGCATTTCGGACGGTACGGGTTACAGACAAATATCCGTTAAAAATGAGAGAATTGTCGAATTTGCCGCCAGCAGGCCCGGCAAAAGAGGATTTTGTTGGTTGAATTGTCGCACTTTGGCAGTCTTGTCGATGACCCGTCCGCCTGCTGCTTCGATCAGCAGCCGGCCGGCGGTGACATCCCACTCGTTTTTCGGTACCAGCGTAAGTCTGAGCGGGGGATTTTCCAATTGGGTACAATATCTACTCAAATATAAGCTGGAAATCTTGCTTTTGTGAGACAGAGTTGCTACTCTACCGAGGACTCTGAAAGACGGGTCGAAATCCCGGATTTAATATTACGACGAAGGGTTGTATTCCGATGGTATCGGAATACACAAGTGATGTTGTAAGTTACGATTGCGACGCTGCTTAACCGCATAGAGACAGAGATTTTCAGTCGTGGTCAGTTTATAAAGATGTAAGTTTTTTCCATTAAACAGGAGATTTTATGGATCGTTTATTTAGTGTTCAGGACAAGCGCGTGGTTATTACCGGCGGGGCGGGTGTGCTGTGTGGAGCCATTGCCAGAGACCTTGCCCAACAGGGAGCCAAGGTCTGTATCGCTGACTATGACGACATTCGAGCAAAGGAGTTGGCAAAGGAGATTGAAGCCGCAGGCGGATTTGCTTTGCCGGTGCGTATGAATGTATTGGATAAAGCCGAAGTACAACAGGCGTTTCAGTGTGTGTTGGACAGCATGGGTGGGATTGATATCCTGATCAATGGCGCCGGCGGCAATAAAAAAGAAGCTACTGCGACCGATGAGATGTCCTTCTTTGATATGCCCGCGGACGCGATTCGTTGGGTGTTTGATTTGAATTTCATCGGGTCCATTTTGCCGTCTCAGGTCTTTGGCAAGTATATGGCTGAGCGGGGCGAGGGTAATATCTTAAATGTTTCGAGTATGAGCGCGTTTTGCGCATTGACCAAGGTCGGCACTTATTCGGCCGCTAAAGCAGCTGTCAGCAACTTTACCGAATGGCTGGCGGTGCATATGTGTCAGAACTACTCCACCGATATTCGCGTGAATGCGATTGCTCCGGGATTCTTTTTGACGGAACAAAATCGATTTTTGCTAACCAATGAACAAACGGGTGACTTAACGCCGCGAGGTAAAACCATTGTCGATCATACGCCGATGGGGCGGTTCGGGCAGCCGGAGGAATTGTGCGGCACCGTTCGCTGGCTGCTTAGTGATGCGTCAAAGTTTGTAACTGGGACAGTGATTCCGATCGACGGTGGATTTAATGCCTTTAGCGGCGTGTAACTTATTCAAACTGAGCGATAGTTCGTTTGGATAAGTTCTGGAGAGAAATGAATGAAAGATTGTATAAAAGAGCTTCGCGAAATGAATCCCACCAAGGATTATCTGGTGGCAATTGATTCAGACGGTTGTGTTTTTGATGCGATGGGTATCAAGCAGCGGGAATGTTTCTGCCCAATGATGATTGCTTATTTTGGCCTGCAGCCGGTGGCGGTGGCGGCCCGTGAATGTAAGGAATTTGCAGACCTGTTCAGTCAAACACGCGGAGCGAATCGCCATAAAACAGTGGTGCGTATTCTGACAGAGCTGCTGCCGACGCACCCGATGGTGACCGAACGCGGATTCAAGGTTCCGGCGTTTTCCCATTATGCTGAATGGGTCAACAATCCGGATTCGTTGCTCAGCGATGCTGGGTTGGAGCAGGCAATCGCCAGCGCGAGTGGGGCGGCCAAAGAAGAATTTGAGCGGGTGCTCCGCTGGAGTCTTCGTGTCAATGAAATGGTGACAGAAATTGTTAAAAATATCCCCCCTTTTCTATATGTTCGCAAAAGTCTTGAAAAGATCGTCGGGCAGGCAGATATTATCGTCTGCTCCTCGACGCCGGCAGAGGCGCTTCAGCGCGAGTGGGGCGAGCATGATGTGGCAAAATATACGAAAGTCATTGCCGGGCAAGAGATGGGCAAGAAAGCCGAACACCTTGCGGTAATGTGCGAAAAATATGATAAAGACAAAATTTTAATGATGGGCGATGCCTTAGGCGATCAGGATGCCGCCGAGAAAAATGATTCGCTGTTTTATGCGATCAACCCCGGAGCGGAAGGGGCCAGTTGGAAGCGTTTCCATGATGAAGGATTCGATAAGTTCACGGCGGGTCAATACGCCGGTGAATACGAAACAATGGTGAAGGCAGAATTTGCCGGCTATCTGCCGGAAACGCCGCCGTGGCTGAAATAGGAAAGCGTGATGCTTTATTACCAACGAGGTAGTGAAAACGAAAACCTGAGTGCCGAAGATCTAAAAGAGGGCCTATTCCAGGCGTTGGATGCACTGGGAGCCCAAAAGAAGGTCTTGGCGATCCCGCCGGATATTACGCGGTTTTATTCGCGGGCAGGTGAGTTGACAGAGTTTGCGTGGCAGTATTACGGCGAAACTTTGACGGGTATTCTGCCTGCGCTGGGGACACACTTTGCGATGACGGAGGCAGAGATGGATCGTATGTTCGGCGATGTCCCGCACGCACTTTTCCGCAAGCATGACTGGCGAAACGATCTGGTAACACTGGGTCGTGTGCCGGGCGATTTTGTCAAAGAGGTCAGTGGGGGAAAAGTCGATTTCGATTGGCCCGCGCAGGTCAACCGATTACTTGTTGATGGTGGGTTCGATCTGATCTTGTCGATTGGGCAGGTAGTCCCGCACGAGGTCGTCGGAATGGCCAATCACAACAAGAACATCTTTGTAGGCACCGGTGGTGCCGAGGGGATCAATAAAAGTCATTTTCTGGGTGCAGTTTATGGCATGGAGCGCATGATGGGCCGGGCCGACACACCGGTTCGCCGCGTGTTGAACTACGCGTCCGACCACTTTGCCAAAGATATGCCGATTGTCTATGTTTTGACCGTCGTTGAGGCAGCCAAAGATGGGCAGGCTGTGCGGGGACTGTTTGTCGGTGATGATGTGGAGTGTTTTGAGAGAGCCGCCGAACTGTCGCTGAAAGTGAATTTTCAAATGCTGGACAAACCACTGAACAAAGTGGTGGTCTATCTGGAACCGGAGGAGTTCAAGAGTACCTGGCTGGGCAACAAGAGCATTTATCGTACACGGATGGCGATGGCCGATGGCGGCGAACTGATTGTGCTGGCTCCAGGGCTGAAAGAGTTTGGCGAAGATCCGGAAATCGACCGATTGATACGCAAATACGGTTATGTCGGCACACCCAAAGTTTTGGCATTGGCTGAGCAGAACGAAGACCTGCAAAATAATCTTAGTGCCGCAGCCCACTTGATCCATGGCTCATCAGAAGGCCGATTCAGCGTCACCTACTGCCCCGGACATGTCAGCCGGGATAAGATTGAGTCAGTGAATTTTGCTTATGCAGATTTAGAAGAAATGATTACACGCTATAATCCCAAAAAGCTCAAAGACGGATTCAATACCGTTGGCGGTGAGGACATCTTCTACATTTCCAATCCCGGAATGGGACTGTGGGCCTCACAAGAGAGGTTTTAATTGTAAGAAAATTCTATTTTTGGAACAAAAAAATGACTCAAAACACATCAAAAAAATATTCTCTAATTGTTGCAACCAGCATGGGTGTTCGATTAACGCCTGTTAATTCGCAGCCCTTCCATTGCAGCGACATGTTCAAAATGCAGGCCACCAGTGCAGAAAGCAATGTCGCAAGTGTTGCTTCGTATTTGGGTATGCCGGTCAAAGTTTTGACCGCATTTGTCAAAGACAGTCCTGTCGCGCACTTTATAAAGGATAATCTCAAAAGCCGCCGGATGGACTTTGAAGGCCCTGAGTTTGAACAGGATAACCCATGGGGCTATCGCCATCAGATCAATATGGCTGACAGCGGCTGGGGCACTCGCGGGCCGAGGGTTCAAAACGACAGGGCCGGTGAAGTCGGCCGAGAACTTAGCGTCGATGATTTCGACCTTGACAGAATTTTTTCTAAAGAAGGGGCCAGGATTGTACACCTTTCAGGGCTTATTGCGGCACTGTCGCCTAAGACCAGCCAATTCTGTCTTGATATTGCCCGCATTGCCAAGGAAAATGGCTCGCTCATATCGTTCGACCTGAACCACAGAGCCAGCTTCTGGAAGGGTCGAGAAAAAGAACTTGCTGAGGCGTTTGCCGAAATCGCTTCTCACAGTGATATACTCATTGGCAACGAAGAAGACTTTCAGCTCTGCCTTGGCATAGAAGGCCCGAAGTCTGGTGGCCAAGGGCTTGATAAGAAAATCGACGGCTTTAAAGAGATGATCGGCAGAGTTCAAGCCGCCTATCCCAATACCAGCTACTTTGGAACAACACTTCGTGAGGTCGTGTCAGCAAACTGCCATATGTGGGGCGCACTGGTGACTGACGGCAAGGACTGGGAAATCATCAAGCCGCGTGAGATCGGCGTTCTCGACCGTATTGGCGGCGGGGATGGCTTTGTGGGCGGTTTGCTCTACGGCGTACTCAAGGGCTGGGATGTGAATAAATGTGCCCGATTTGGCTGGGCAAGCGGCGCATTTGCTGCTACGATGCTTACCGATTATGCTCAACCTGCTGACGAAGACCAGCTCTGGAGTATATGGAACGGCAACGCAAGAGTAAAACGTTAGTTTTGCCGCAGAGGACACAGAAGGAAAAGAGACAGTGCTCTATAGAAAATTTGTTTGTGTCGCCCCTTCGGGGCTTTGATTGAAAGAGAAACCTTGCTCCGGGGATTAAAACCCCCGGCTATTATATTAACGAACCTTCGGTTCTAATTCGGAGTAAAAAAGAATGTCAAAAGCTGATATTGCAGTTGTGGGTTTGGCGGTCATGGGTGAGAATCTCATCCTGAATATGGAGAGCAAAGGTTTTACCGTTGCATGCTTTAACCGTACAGTCTCAAAAGTAGATGACTTTATGAACGGACGTGCCAAAGGTAAAAATGTCATCA
>JAGGWF010000106.1 GCA_021157685.1 Planctomycetota bacterium
ACCTATGGATGTGTGCAAAGCCCACGCAATTTCCGCATCACGATTAATATGCCGCATAGCCACCGAGACGGCTGGGCCCCCAAAGAGATCGGGTTGTTTATGGATCAGTACCTGAAAAATGGGGTCCCACTGCCTACCGTTATGAAGCCATCTTTGTCTGATGATAAGCTTTTTGCCCGTGTTGAGAGCCAGAGCCATCCCGCCTCGGCGAGCCTGCACTATACTACGGGGACGACACCCATCAACAAGCTGGATTGGGAAAGCGTTCCCGCCCGGATCGAGGGCGATCTTGTCATTTCATCGGCCCCGCCAGAGGAAGCAACAATCTGGTTTCTCACTGTTACAGACGACCGTGGAGCCGTTGTTTCAAGCGAACTTGTCTTCTCGGTTGGATAGCTTGTGCGGCTCTTTAGTTCATGCCGGCATTGAAGTTGGCAATTACTTCGGAGGTAAGCAGGGTGCGATCGTATAGTCTTGCGGCCTTAATATAGCGCTTGTCGATTTGTAAAATATCCCCGCCGGAGACGGTTTGGATCTCATGCGCGGTCAGCTTTTCATCACTCCACTCGGCGAGGCAACGATCCATACCGAATCGTCCCCAGCCGTAGAGTCGTGATTCGCTTGTGCCGCCATCGCATAAAACACCGTCGACAATGACAGAGATAATCTTGGGGCCGCCATCTACGACAAAAGCGACATGATGTAATTTTTTGGGCTTGAGGATGCCGGGGTCACACTCCCAATTGGCTCCGCTAATGCCGTCACAGATGTCCAATCGAATCTGGCCGGTTACCGTTGAGCGGACGAAGAAACCGGAACCGTCTTCCCCACTTGAACTGATCAGCGTTCTTGTGCGATTAAGACTTGGCAGTCGGACCCACATTTCCATGGTGAGTCCACCCCCTTTGGATAGATCCGGCAGGGCGGGCATTGGGCGTTTAAGCTGATTGCTTTTTGCTTCCTTCAGCTCGTTTGATGTTGCTTCCAGGACGAGTCCTGCTTTCGTCACCTGCTTTAACTGGCCCTGACTCCACAATGCCTCAAGGAATTCTTGGGGCACTTCGCCAACGCGGGCCTCTGTTTTCTGAGTTGCGGTCAGATAAAAGTGTCCTTGGTCTTCGAACAGGTCCGGATAGCTGCAACCCCTTAAAGGGTGGCTGCAGTAACGAACGATCTCAGGTTGTGACCAGTGCATCCTGCCGTCGATCAGTTCGCCGGCACTGAGCCAGCTGACATTGCGAGCGCCGTATCGTTCGCCGCGATTGTATGAATGGTTTCCGTTGTTGTGAAACCAGAGCAGGTATCTGCCGTTGGAGGTCTTCCAGAGTTTTGGGCAGGCCCGGGGGTGCCGGATGATCTTGCCTCCCGGGGTATATGTCATCGGAACAGGTGGTGTCCATGAGCGGCCCCCATCGGCACTGTAAGAGTGGCAGGGATGGCCCAATGTGGTTCGATAGACACAGTACAGCTGATCATTTCCAAGCGGTACGGTATTGTGTTCTTCCTGGACCGAGCCGAATTCCTCGTTCCGGATTCCATGGCCGCTTTCGGGCAGCAGTTTCCAGACGATTTTGTCGGCATCTGGTTCCGTTAAAATATTGTCGGATCGATACAGCCAACCCTCGCCCTCTTCGGCCAGATACTTTCCAAGTCTGGAAAAGGCGAAAAAAGCGGAACCGTCGGCAATTTTCGGTTTGTCAATTCCCCAGAATATCTGGATGCGCCCTTGCCACTGGTTCTTGAGATCACAGGCCGCGACCGGCATCGGAAGACGATAACGCTTCTTTGACCAGGTTTGGCCGTGGTTATCGGAATAGCGATAACAATACCATCCCAGCATATCGGCACGGTAGTTCGGATCACCGTTTTTGGCAAATTCGGGGTTGCCGTGCCCAACATTATCGCCGTTATAGTCATAGAAGGCATAAACACGGCCGAAATCTGTGACCAATGGAATAACCCAAGAGGCTTCTATTTCACCGGACGGTTCGATGTCGATCAACGGGGACCATGTGCGGCCTTTGTCTTCACTGATGGTGGCTACGACATGCTGGCCGCCGTGCCCTTCGTGTCCTTCGCCCGTTGTCAGTGTGCAGAGCCAGTTACCGTCCTGTGTCCGAACGACATACGGCTGGTCGCAATAGTTCTCGTCCGGGATCTCGAATCCGTTTGCGAAATCACGCCAGTCCCCGGCGAAGGTGCAGGCGCAGAGCATCGGCAGACTGAAAAGCACCGCCGCGAATAAGTTTGAAGTGAAGTGTCTGCGTCGAACAACGGTTTGCCACTGGCCGTGCTTGATTGAGAAATGTTTGTATTTCATTATGTCCCTTTCTTTAAGATTTCCACGAATCCCTGTTTTTAACTGTTTAATAGGTGTCAATAATTTTTTCGTACAGCCCTTTTTCCCATGTTTGCTCAAACAGGGGGGGGATTTTTTCTTTTGCCAAGTTCCTGAATGCCTCCCGATCCACCGGCAGGAATTCGACGCCGGCTTCGGTAAGTTTGTCTCTGTATTCCGTTTCGGAGCGTTCCAGCTGGCGGTTATGCCACTGGGTCGCTTTTTGGGCAGCGGAAAGGATTAGTTCCTTCTCCTGGGCTGTGAAAAAATCATCAAAATGCACCCCGGTGCAGAGAATATAAAAACCGATGAGATGCTGAGTTTCCATGATATATTTTTGCACCTCGTGAAGGTTGTTGCCGTAGATGGTGGCTAACGGATTTTCCTGGCCTTCGACGACACCGAGTTTCAAGGCCATAAACATATCATTGAATGGCAATGGGGTGACATTGGCACCGAAGGCCTGCCAGGATTTGATGTAAACATCGAGTTCGGGTACGCGTAACTTCAGACCCGCCAAGTCATCCGGAATGTAGATTTTTCTGGATGTGGTGGTCAGGTAGCGAGGTCCGCGATACCAAAGATCCAGCATGTTTATTCCCGCGTTCGATTGCATCGTTTGACGCAACTGAGAACCGATTTCACCCTGCCATACGGCCTCAATGTGCTCGTAGTCTCTCCAGACGAAAGGCGCCTCGATCACAGCGTATTGGGGGGCATACCACCCGACGATGGCCCCGCCGGCGAGAACCATGTCGATGCTCCGAAGTTTTAGCCCCTCGATAATTTCCCTTTCGTTTCCGAGTTGGCCGCTGTGGTACAATTTGACACGAATTTTGCCTTGCGATTGCTCCGAAACGAATGCCGCAAACTGTTCGGCCGATTGATGCAGCAGTTCAGTGGGTCCATAGACATAGGCCAGACGGAGTATTTTTTCTTCTTTCTTTTTAGCACAACCGGCGAAGGAAATAAGCATCGCACTCAAGAAAAGTAACAGCACCAATAATTTTAGTACAGGATGTTTTTTCACTTGACATTCCCTCCCAGCAGGTCAACGAGGAATAATGAAATCTGTGGTACATAGGCGACGACCAGTACCATCGCAATCAAAACCAGGTAGAACGGCCACAAGTTACGCAGTATCCTGGTCACGGGCACCTGACTGACCCCGGCGATAACAAACAGCAGGATGCCAACCGGTGGCGTGAGCAGGCCGATCATGATTGCCAGTTGAAAAATGACGCCGAAGTGGACTGCATCGACCCCGTATGAAGCCATCACGGGCATCAGAAGGGGGGTGAGAATAATCATGATACTGCCGCCTTCCATGACGGTGCCGAGCAGGAGGATAAAACCGGTAACGACTAACAGCATCAACCATCGCTGATCTGTGAAGGACTGGAAGAATGTTGCGAAGACTCCGGTGTCCACTTCACGGGAAACGAGAAAGCCAAAGCATGAAGCACAGGCAATAATGAAGAGTACCGATGCCGAGCGTCTGGCGGTGATCAAAAGAATATGCGGTAGGTCGCTCAATCGCAGCGTCCGGTGGACGAAGAAGCCGACGACCAGTCCATAGCCCACTGCCAGCACTCCGGCTTCGGTTGGCGTGACAAGGCCGCTGAAAATTCCGCCCAGTATGATCACCGGCATCAACAGGCCGGGCAATGCCGCCAGAAAACTGAGGCGCAGTTCCTGCACGCTATGACGCGGACCTTTCGGATGGCCGGACATTCGCGCAAGAAAGGTACAAACGGCCATGATCGCCAGGGCGATGAGAATTCCAGGCAGGGCGCCCGCCAGGAATAATTTTCCCACCGATGCGCCGGATACTGAAGCGTAGATGATGAAGCCAATGCTGGGTGGTATCACCGGGCCGATGGTCGCTGAAGCGGCGTTAACCGCCGCGGCATATCCCTTTTCGAAGCCGTTCTTTTCCATCATTGGAATCATTGTTGAACCGACGGCGGCGGCGCTTGCAATGGCCGCCCCAGATACCATGGCCACCAGTATGTTGGCAATGACCACCACATAGGACAGGCCGCCGGGTGCAGGCCCAATGATCGCCATTGCCAGCCGCGTTAACCTTTTTGTAATACCGGCGGCGTTCATGATCTCGCCGGCCAGCAGGAAAAAGGGCAATGCCAGCAGGACCAGCGTATCGGCACCGGCACTGACTTGCTGGGCGATAATTAACGGCGACATATCCGTCATTAACAGTACAAATAACATTGAACTGATCCCGATGGCGTAAGCGACTGGTATTCCCAGAACCAGTAAGATCAGCATTAATACAATCAGAATCGCCACAGTTTCATTTCCCTATTCAGGTAATTCTTCACCCTGGCCGGCGTCGAGTTCGGCGTATTGGCCTGTTTTCAGTCGCCGAACCGCAAAAACAACAGAAAGGATCGAGGTAATCGGCAAGGCCGCATAGAATACGATATTCAGCGGCAGGCCCAGTGCCGATGTGAATGTTCCGTGTGTTTCCCTGACCCATAGGAAACCTGCTGCGATAAGGAATAAACTAAAGGCGGTGATGAGAAGCAGGCTGATTAATTCGACCGTCCGCCGCATCGGGGGTGGTAATAGATCGACGAAATACTCGACACGAATATGGTGTCTGTCTCTCAAGGCCAAGGCCGCTCCCAGCAGTATGAACCAGACAAAAAGGTAACGAACCACTTCGTCGCTCCAGAAGAGCGAGTGGTTAAGGGCATAGCGAAAGAAGACGGCGACTAAAATGATCATAAGGATCAGACTGAATAAGGCGACCAGCAGCCAATCGGCAATCGACAACGGTTTTTTTGATCTGTTTTGGGTCATTTGCGTTCCTTAGTCTTCGCTTTTTTCGTTTTTAAACACCTTCCTTTAGACATTGTTTTGTCTGTCCTCTGGAAATTACTTTTTTAGCTTATCCAGATTGATATGTGCTATTAAAGGCCAGTGATCAGAAGCCTGATTCGTGATTTCATTTCTCAAAACATAGCAATCCTCGACCGTATCAGAAAAACTGCTGCTGATAAAAATGAAATCGATCTTTTTATTTCCGTTGCCAAAAAATGTATCCATCGGCCCCATGCCGGCTGCTTTAAACGCTGAATTGTAATTACTTTGTAAGGATACCCATTCTTTAGAAGGATCTTTTTGAGAGAATATCTCTTCATTAAAATCACCCATGATCAACACCGGTAAATTCGACTCCGATGAAGTCAGTTCCTGAACATAACCGATCTGCTTGTTTCTTAGGCTATCATTTTTGTGGTCAAGATGC
>JAGGWF010000049.1 GCA_021157685.1 Planctomycetota bacterium
ACAACGGCGGTTGTTAATGAGACGCTTTGCCAGGATGCGGGGTATGCTTGCAGTTGCGAATATGAGCCCGGCGAAGGTAAATGCATTCAGAGATTTTGGAAAGAATAGTGCTTTGAGTGATAAGTATAAAATTCATCAGATCATGAAATCAGATAAGCCGGATAGTGATTCTATGATGGAATGGCTTCCGGACAGCCTTCGTCCTAATTGTTACGGTCATATTGAGACAGCTAAAGAAATATTCAGACCCTTGAATATATACGATGGTAATAGTAAAGTTTGTGGGCTTTTTGTGCCATAAGAAATAGAGGTTGATTTATGATATCATGCACAGAGTTTATACCTGCATATAGTGAATTGTTTAGATTTCTGGATAAAAAGGGCGGCAAAAAAGCCGTTGTGAAATTCTGGGAAAACCTGTCCGATGCGTTTCTGGGCAATCTCAGAGACTTGGCAGAAAAAAAGGGGTTGGCAGGTTGTTTTGAGTATTGGGGCCACACCCTTAATGAGGAGGCCGCCGACTTCCGTATGGAACTTGATGAAGATAATGGAATTTTCTCGATAGAAATACGAGATTGTCCCAGCAAGGGCAGATTGCTGAAAGAAAAACATATCGAGCCTTATGAATTTTATTGTGAACATTGCGATACACTTTATAGGAGAGTGCTTGAACCCTTAGGGTTTGGGTATGAGTACGATTTCAGTAAATGTGACAGGGCAAGATGTAGATTGATTATCAAAAAAAGCATATCATAGGATTGTTGCGTAAACAGACCTATATTTATCCGTATGGATCTTTTATGAAGGCTAAAATGTTTTTAGTTTGTTTTCTTCTCGGAATAGTTCTTCCTGTTGGAGGATATGGAGTTAAAGAAAACAACACAACTCCGAATGAGATTAAAAAACAAAATTTTTCTGACCACACGAAGCAGAAATGTGTTGCAATTTTAAAAGATGGATTTGCATCCGGTGAATTCTGGGTCTCTATACATGCCTCTGAAGCGCTGAGTTTGGCTGGATATCAGGATTTTGTAAGGACTCATCTTGGGCCAAAACTTCTTATAGCGAAAGATGATCGCAAACGATGTGGACTGGCAAGAGAACTTTTTCGGGTTGGTGACAACTTAGCTGTCTCTGTCATAGAGAAAATACTTGAGAAAAAAGACACTTATGCCCATATTCATGCCATCGAGAGCTTCTATAAAATCGGGCAAATTGGAAGCAGTGGCGATACCCTTGAAAAGGCGATGAAGCAAAATCAAGATATTAAATTAAAGATGTGGGCTTGTGCTGCTTTAGCGAAGCATGGCAGGGGGGATGCTCTGGAAATACTAAGAGACCTTCTGGGAAATCAGGAACCGTTGGTTAAATCGTTATCCGCTTATATGTTGGGGCAATTGGGCGACCCAAAACAAATCGACGAAATCAGAACTAATTATGGAAATACCCGGGAACCGATTCATCGCTTTTTCAACATTTCGGCTTTAATTTATCTTGGCGAAGCGGATTTTTATTCTGAATTTGAAAGTTTTCTTCAGCATGATGATGCGACCATCCGGGCACTCGCTGCTAATACAATAGCAGAGACTCGTTTAGAAAAATATAATCATTTATTATTAAAAAACCTTGATGACACTAATTTGGATGTTAGGGTTCGCTCAGCAGATGCGATACTTAGATTAGTTGGGCTTTTAGATAGTTTGGCGGAGAACAATAGTGACGCCTGCATCAAAAGTCAAAAAATGCCAAAAACAATGGCGTTTTCTGCCTATTATCACCGCTTTTTGTCGGCGATTCAGACTTTTGGCGAGCGCATCAATAGTAGATAAAGCTAACGGTGACACTTGTCAGACCGTGAGTCGTTTTGTTGCCATTAAACAGTTGTTTTATTGCCTCTGCGACACCGAGTTTTCTTGTGTAAATATTAACTGAATAATTTAAGGGCTATTGAACATGCAAATAAAGACGAGCGCTAATACGATGAATTATTTATTCGCTATTCTAATGATCTTAAGCATTGATGTTTATGCTTTAAACACACAGGCTGTTGACAGTCTTAATCAAAAAACTTATGTGTATTCAGTAGAAACCGTCAGTCAAACACCTAATTATCATGGCTGGCCGACAGTAACCAGATCAAAAGAGGGTGAACTCCTTCTGACTTATTCAGGAGGCAGAGAGCGGCATGTCTGTCCTTTTGGCAGAATCGAATTTATGCGTTCCTCCGATAATGGCCAGACATGGAGCGATGCTCAGATTTTGGTTGATTCTATATTGGATGATAGAGATGCTGCAATATGTCAGTCGAACAGAGGCACTCTTCTTATAACATGGTTTACCTCTACCGCTTGGATGAGTCGGCTGGAAAAAATACAACGCTGGCAAAAAATGCGACAAGTAATAGATGCGCAAGAGTATCGCTATCAAAATATAAAAAATTATTTTAAGAGTAGTAATGATAGTATTGCCCAGTGGATGATACGCTCTGAAGACGATGGTAAGACCTGGTCGGAACCCTACCTTGTGCCTATGATGTCTCCGCATGGGTCGATTGTAACATCCAAAGGAAGATTGCTGACCGCAGGGAAACGGGGAAGTTTTGTGGGGTTATGGGAGTCTGTCGATGATGGTAAGACATGGGATTTGGTTTCTAAGATATTACCGATGCAGGGTCATGACGGCAAGCACTACCACGAACTACACATTGTTGAAGCAACGGACGGTACTTTACTTGTGCATATTCGTAATCATAACAAAACCTATCATTTTGAGACATTACAGACCGAATCTAAAGACGGAGGAAAAAGCTGGACAGAACCTCATTCCATCGGTGTTTGGGGACATCCATCTCATCTGCTATGCCTTAAGAATAATAAATTAGTGATGACTTATGGCTACAGAGGGTCACAAAGAAAACCTTCTGACAATAATAGACTTGAATCGCGAATCAGCATGGACAATGGCAGCACTTGGTCCGATCCTGTTATTATAGCGGATAATTTACATACATGTGATTTTGGATACCCTACAACCGTTGAGCTTGATGACAATAAACTACTTACAATTTGGTATGAAGTACAATCAGATTCGCCCAATGCTGTTCTCCGTCAAGCTATCTGGAAAATCGTAAAACAAGATTAATCAATATAGAAGAGGATTTGTCAGTGGCCAAAAAAACTTATACAAGTACATTATTGTTAATGAGTTCAATAGTGCTATTTGGCTTATCTCTATCTGTTCGAGCTGCATCTTGTGTGGAATATATGGCTCCCGGGGATCCCTGTACACAAGGATGGACAAGTGATTTAAGAGGGATAACCGTTGGTGATATCACGGATGTTGTTACCGGCACAACCTATCCTGCATGGCAGATTGACTCCCAGTCGGGCCAGAAAGGGTGGTATTTAAATACCGATTTTACGCAAGCAGAGAAAAAGGTCCTGCTCCGAAAGGGCTGGACCTGGACCTATATTTCCCGTACCAAGCAGGCCCCTTCTCGCGGTTATCACTATGCTAAGTTTCGTGACGGAAACAAGTTTTGGGAGCTTCAGTTTCGCCAGAACAGATCTTCTTCGGATGGATTGTGGATTCGATTGGGTGAAAAGAACGATCGATTGTTGAAGGCGATGCAATTGGATGATGATTACCATACCTTTCAATTGACATGTACACCGGGAAATCCGGGTTCTTACGATGATAATGACTTCATTGAGGTTTATGTGGACGGCGAAAAGGTCTATGAGATGTTCCGAAGCCAACAAGGTCAGAATACAGGGATTTGGCGTGGCGAGGTATCAGATGAGGCCATTGGTGGTGCGGGTAATTTTGCGGTTAATCTCTATAAGATAGAAGTTGGTGTTATTTTGGGGACATCTGTTTCGGTGACACCTTCTACAACAGTGAAATCGAATAATTTGGATCAAGCCAAAGATTTTAATGGAGCTGGAACAGAGGCCATAGATAGTAGCCTTCGGTGGGAACTTTTTGTTGACCGGACTTTGATTGATCGTATGGATGGTGTTGAGTTGTGTATGCATCGTCCGCAGCCGGCTGAAAAAGTGATGGAATTTAATCAACCGTGGGAAGGGGCGTTTGCGGGCTATGCAACTGTTATCAAAGATGGTAATTTGTATCGAATGTATTATCGGGCTGGCGGCAATTTGAAACTGGAAGACCAAGTAACCTGTCTTGCTGAGTCTGAAGATGGGATTCACTGGATCAAACCTGAACGGAACTTATATGAATATGATGGCAGCAAAAACAATAATATCGTTTTTGCAGATGACAATGTTGCAGGCCATAACTTTTCACCATTCCTTGATACCAATCCAGATTGCCCACCTGATGAAAGGTACAAGGCCCTGGGCGGCCTTTATAGATATACCAAGGATCCTTCTGTAAAGGGGCTTTTGGGGTTTGTCTCCCCGGACGGGATTCATTGGAAAACCATCGGAGAAAACCCTTTAATCGAACGCCCTAATATGAATGCGTTTGACAGTCAAAATGTTGATTTTTGGTCGCTGGCAGAGAAAAAATATATCTGTTATTGTCGGATGTGGCCCGGTACTGATCCTTCCAAGGGAAATTATTTAGATGGCATACGATGGATTGGAAGGACGACAAGTGATGATTTTATTAATTGGTCTGAAATCGAAGTTATGGGGATCGTTCATGATGGAAAAGATGCACCTAAATACGATCTTTATACGAACCAGACGCATCCTTATTACAGGGCTCCCCATATTTACATTGGTACTGCTGCCAGGTTTATGGAGGGCAGGCAGATAATAAGCGACGAGCAGGCCAAGGAGATAAGAGTAAATCCGAAGTATTATAAAGACTGCTCAGATGCGATACTGCTAAGTACACGAGCCGGGACAAAAATCTATCAGCAGACATTCCTTTCTTCCTTTCTTCGTCCTGGAATTGGTTTGGAAAACTGGATTTCGCGTACGAACTATCCGGTACTGAACATTGTCCAGACCAGCGATACTGAAATGAGTTTGTATGTCAACCAACATTATGCTCAGCCCACTGCCCATATACAAAGATATACTTTGCGTATTGACGGTTTTGTTTCTGTCCATGCTCGGTTTGAAGCAGGGACATTGCTTACCAAGCCGATCCGTCTTGATGGAGATAAACTTGAGCTGAATTTCTGGACCAGTGCGGCGGGCGTTGTTCAGGTGGAGATACAAAATGAAAACGGAAAAGCTTTTGAGGGTTACGCCCTGGAAGACTGTCGGGAAATGATTGGTAATGAAATATCGCGAACGGTGTATTGGAAGCATGGGCCGGATGTGAGCAATCTTTCGGGTAAGGAAATCCGCCTGCTTTTTAGACTCAAAGACGCGGATATCTATTCTTTTCGATTTGGTAATTGAAGGGGAGGATTGAAATGTAGTGCTATAAATAACTCACTATTGTGGGTTGTCTCTCGTATTGATTGAAATAATGTTTTTGAGGAAGAATAATTTATGAATCAAACAATGCAAATGACTGATTGGTTGGTTAAGTAAAGACATTCCGTCTTTGTCGGATTTAGCTACCAAGTTTGTTCTTTCGCACAAAGAGGTTTCTTCCGTTCTGGTTAGAATTGATAAGCCCGAGTACCTTCAAAGTGCCTTGGTGGTAGCGGACGG
>JAGGWF010000227.1 GCA_021157685.1 Planctomycetota bacterium
CAAGCGGAGTATGACCTGCCTGATGATATAAAGTGTCTTTATGAGGTGTTTACCGACGGCGGTGCGGTGCTGGAAAGAATCGCGTATCGGCGGTATCTCAAGCTCAATGCGGCGGCGAACTGGCCCGCTGATAAGCCGACGCGGTTCGTGCTGCGGCATGGTACACTGCAATTGTGGCCGGTGCCGGATGCGGTATATGATGTGACGGTGGATTTTGCGAAATATCATCCCGCCGTGTTTACGGACATTTTGTTCGGGGGCGAATTCAATGAGGCGATTTATCATGGTGTGCTTAAATCGCTGTACGAGGGGCAGTTCAAGCGGCAGCTGAAGCTGGCCGAGCAGAGCTTTGATACCGATGAAACATTGAAGTTTAAGTTTTATGAGCAGTTCCCGCAAGCGAAGCTGCACGCGCGGGCGTATGAGGATGAGATCGCTAAGCTGATCGGGAATCTGGGAGCCAATGAGGATGCGGCGGTGGTGGCGTATTGTGATATATAGGAGGGGCAAGCGATGAACGGATACTGGAAAACAGGGCTGACATTTTTGGCTGCTGCGGTGATGCTGGTTGGCTGGGGCGTGACCTGGGCGAATCAGAGTTCGCGGATTCATGCGAACCGGGCGGAGATCGGAACGCTGAAAGAAAAGATGGAGTCGGTGGCGGATCAGACGAGCGAAAGTGAGAAGGCCATTGTTCGGATGGAGACGAAAATCGAGTACATTATCAAGGGCATCGATGAGATCAAAGCCGAGGTTAAAACAAAGTGAACTTTTTTTATCCATTGAATTGTAACTTTTCGTGTAACTTTGGGTTGCAAAAGGTGAGACAGCCTGATACACTTTGAAACAAGTTGAGACGCGTAACCGGCAGGTTATAATAGGGTTACAATTGTAAAGTGTTTCACTGATAAGGTTTAGAAAAAAGATATTGATCTCTTTGTAAACCGGCGGTTGAGGGTTCGATTCCCTCCGTTGGCTTTTTTATATTTTCACAAGGGTATGGGGCTTACACGCATTTGGCCGCAGACCCGTTTTCTGTTCAATGTTGGAGCCGTAAAATGGAACAAGCGATTGCAAAAGCAGGCGCGCTGATCGAGGCGATGGAGTATATCCGAAGCTTCAAAGACAAAATTGTCGTCGTCAAGCTGGGCGGAAGCATCCTTGACGATGTCGAACTGCAAAAAAAACTTCTGGCCGATGTGGTCTTCATGTCCATCGTAGGAATGCAGCCCATCCTCGTTCACGGCGGCGGTAAAGCAATCACGGCTGCGATGAATGAGGCGGGCTTGGAGCCGGTTTGGATCCAGGGACGCCGATACACCGATGAACGCACGCTCGCGATCGCCGAGCATACGCTGATAAAAGCCGTCAACGGTCCCATTTGCAATATGCTCCGTGATATGGGGGTTAATGCGATGGGACTGCACTCGTTGAGCAGTTGTGCGGTTTTTGCAGAAACGCTCCGGCTGGACAATGAAGATGGACGAAAAATCGATCTGGGATTGGTCGGAAAAGTCGCTGAAGTCAATGCCGACCTGCTGACGACCCTGTGTCACAGCGGGGTCATTCCGGTCATCGCACCGGTCGCACGGTCCAGAACCGGCGGCAAACTCAACGTTAACGCCGACAGTATCGCCGGGCATGTCGCGGCAGCGGTCAATGCGGAAAAACTCGTGGTATTGAGCGATACGCATGGGATTCGGATGGATGTTGATGACCCGGAAAGCCGGATATCAAGCGCCAGCGAAAAAGAAATCGAAGCGATGATCAAAAAAGAAATCATTTCTTCAGGCATGATGCCCAAGGTCGAGTCCTGTATTACCGCGCTGGACGGTGGAACGGGCAAAACACATATTATTGACGGACGAATCCCGCATTCGCTGCTGCTGGAAATCTATACCGACAAGGGTATCGGAACACAAATCATAAAATAACACCCTTTAGGGTGGAAATTTCCGCGAGTAAAACTATAATTTTCGTAAAACATGTTACCCGTGTAAAAACGGGAAAATTTAACTATAGATCATATAATGCAGGGACAAAAATGAACACACAAGATGTTATCTCAATGTTTAACGATTATGTCATCGCCAATTATGGCCGGTTGCCAAAAGTCATTACAAAAGGTCAGAACAACACACTCGGAGACCTTGACGGTAATACGATTCTGGATATGTTCCCCGGATGGGCCGTCAGCGGGATCGGACACTGCCACCCGAAAGTGGTCGAGGCCATCCGTAAACAGGCCGGTGAGTTGCTGCACATCGACAACACCTTTTACACCATTGAGCAGGGACAACTAGCCAAGATGCTCTCCGAACGGGCCTTTGGCGGCCAATGCTTTTTCTGCAACAGCGGCGCCGAGGCCAACGAGGCCGCGCTAAAGCTGGCGCGGCGACACACGCCGCGAGAGAAGTATAAGTTTATCACTACCGAAAAAAGCTTTCACGGCCGTACTCTCGCGACTGTCGCCGCGACGGGACAACCGCAGTACCATGAGGGCTTTTTGCCATTACCGGCCGGTTTTGTCTATGTACCTTTTAACGATATCGATGCACTGCATGAAGCGTTCGACGAGGAAGTCTGTGCTGTCATGATCGAACCCATACAGGGTGAAGGCGGCATCCATGAAGCAACACCGGAGTATATGCAGACGATCCGAGACCTGTGCGATGAACACGATGCACTGATGATACTTGACGAGGTTCAAACCGGAATGGGCCGGACGGGACGGTGGTTCGGCTATCAGCATTATGAGGTAACACCGGATATTATCACGCTGGCCAAAGCGCTGGGCGGCGGTGTCGCCATCGGCGCCATGATGGCTCGGCCGGAAGTTGCAAAATCATTCGTTCCCGGTACACACGCTTCGACTTTCGGTGGAAATTCGTTGGCGTGCGCAGCGGCCATTGCCGTTATTGAAGCGATTGAAGAGGATAAACTCCTCGACAATGCCAGTGCGGTTGGCGAATATACGCGAAACAAACTGGAACAATTGAGAGAAAAATTCCCGATCATTGATCATATTCGGGGCAAAGGTCTGATGCTTGGTTTACAACTGAACATGCCGGGTGCGGCCATTGTTAGTCAATGTCTTGAAAAAGGGCTGCGAATCAACTGTACGCAGGAAACGGTTCTTCGATTGATGCCCTCGATGACCGTTACGCGAGATGAAATTGACGCCGCCGTTGCGATTCTCGATGAGGTATTCGGCGAAGGAGATTCTGAATGAAAAGTTTTCTTTCCATACAAGACTGCAGCAGCGAAGAGCTGAAAGAACTGCTGGCGTTAAGCCGAGATCTGAAAGCCCTCTATAAAAACGGCAAACGGGACATCTGTCTGTCGGGGAAGGTTCTGGCAATGCTGTTTGAAAAGGCCAGCTTGCGGACGCGCGTCAGCTTCCAGGTGGCCATGGTCGATCTGGGCGGGACCGCCATCTATCTGAAACCCGAAGACATCGGCATCATCGGCAAACGCGAACCGGCCAAAGATATGGCGCGTGTTTTCGCTCGCTATGTCGATTGCATTATGGTGCGTACTTTTTCGCATGAAACCATTCTCGAACTGGATCAATGGTCCCACGAACCGATTATCAATGCACTCAGTGACTGGTCGCATCCCTGCCAGGGGATGGCGGACATTCTGACCATCCGGGAGCACTGCGGCGATCTGACGGGTCTGAAACTAGCCTATATCGGCGACGGCAACAATGTGGCCCGCTCGCTGGCATTCGCTTGCGCCAAATTCAATATGCAGTTCGTCTGTGCGTCGCCAACCGGCTATGAACTGGACGCCGAAACACTGGACGCCGCCAATAAAACACTCCCCAACTGCGCAAGCCAAACCCATGATCCCGTCGAGGCGGTAACAGCTGCACAGATTGTCTATACCGACACCTGGACCAGCATGGGCCAGGAAGAAGAAAAGGCCAAGCGAGTCGCCGAGTTTGCCGGATTTTCCGTTGACGAAGCGCTGATGGAAAAAGCCCCGAAAGATGCAAAGGTTATGCACTGTCTGCCGGCGTATCGAGGGTGTGAAATATCCGACGGCGTGATGGAATCGGAAAACTCCATCGTCTTCGATCAAGCGGAAAACCGGTTGCATTTCCAACGGGCACTGCTGAAATACTTAATCGCGAAATAATAAGGGCCGCAATACTTAACGCAAGGAACGCAAGTTTAACCATGAAGACACTGAAGAACATGAAGTTTTTTTAATTTTTTTTCATGCTCTTCCTGCCCTTCATGGGTTTGTTTTTTTTTGCGGCTTTTGCGTTAATTTTCTACTCATGAGGACACTCAAATGAAACAGCGCATCCTTCTCGCAAGCACCAATCAGGGGAAACTGGCTGAACTGTCGGAGTTACTCGGGACAGTTAGCAAAAAGGTTGATTGGGTCTGCCTGAAAGCATATCCAAACATCCCTGAGGTTGTTGAAGACGGCGACACCTTCGCCGAGAATGCACGCAAAAAAGCACTCGGCTACGCCAAAGTGACCGGTTTGTGGACACTCGCCGACGACTCCGGTCTTGTCATCGACGCGTTGGACGGCCAACCGGGCGTTTACAGTGCCCGCTATGCCGCGGATGAATGCGGCGGTAATCGCAAAAACATCGACACAGCCAATTATAAAAAAGTACTGGCCGAACTAAAAGATACCCCCGATGAAGAACGCATAGCCCGCTTTTCGTGCTGTCTCTGCCTTGTGTCGCCCGAAAAAATTCTGCTGGAGACAGAGGGTGCTGTTGAAGGCGTCATCAATCGCACTCCCCTAGGCGAAAACGGTTTCGGCTATGATCCGATCTTCTATATCCCCTCGCTGGGTAAGACCGCCGCCCAGTTGAATAAACAGCAAAAAAACCGCATCTCCCATCGCGGCAACGCCATTGGCAAACTTAAACCGCTTCTGGAAGATTTACTTAGAGTAAATTGACAGAAAGCTCACACAGCTGGTAAACAACCGCATGAGCTTTCCATTTTCAGTAACTCAGGCATCTTGCCTGAGTAGTATTATTTGGCAAAAGACCGCTTATCGCATGTGAACAACAATTTCCACGCGACGGTTTTTGCTCTTTCCGGCAGCATTTGCATTGGACGCAACCGGACGGCTTTGTCCGCAGGCCACACCGCGAATGTTTTTGGGGTCGATGCCCTTGCCAACCAGATAACGCAAAACCGTCAACGCACGCTCGGCCGACAGATCCCAGTTGTCCTTATAGAGATTCTTGGTCCGGCGGATCGGGTCGGTGTCGGTGTGGCCCACAACATCGACCTGTTTGCCGCTATACCGCTGACGCAAAACCCCGTGAATATGATCCAGATCGGAACTGGTCGTGTTTTTCAGGGTCGCCTTTCCAGAGCTAAAGAGGATCGAGTTCGGCAGCGTTACGGTGATCGTCCCGGCATTCTGATCAACCTTAACATCGCCTTTAAAGCCGGTCGCCTGTGAAGCAGATTTCCCCTGCGCGAGCTGCTTTTTTAAATTTTCCAGTTCCTGGCTCATCTGTGCTCTTTCGGCCGCCGTACTGTCCAGCGAAGCAACACAGTTTTCATAAAGCCCCTTGATGTTCTGATGCTCAACATCCAGCGCGCCGTACTTCTTTTTCCAGTTCGTACAACCTGTCAGCGACACCATTGCCACCGTCACAACACACAACACCAGCATTTTAACCACAGCATTTTTCTTCATAAAGACCTCCGTTTCATTTTCTCTTAGCTATAACCCGTAATAGTTCCGCAAAATATTTTGCATCCAATCGTGAAAGATAATAACAGCAAACACCGCCAATGACAAGAACGGACCGTAGGGAATTTGCCGCATTTTTTTAAAAATCGCCTGATACAGTGCCCACAGGATACCCAAAAACGGCGCGATAAAGAATGCCAGAACAACCCACTTGGCCCCAATCACCGCTCCGGCGGCCCCCATCAGGTGGACATCGCCCAGTCCCATTGCCTCCTTATTGAAGCCCAGCGTGCCAAAAATACGGACCGCCCAGACGATTGCGGCCCCCGCCAAATACCCGCCCAGCGACCCAATCAGGCCGGAAACAACAGGCATCGCGATAAACGAACCCCATTTATCCTGAAGAAAAGGCATTTGGGTGACTTTCAAGGTAACAAACGCCCCGATTACAACCGGCAGCAAAAAGATGATTTCTTTCAGAATTTCTTTCCTGTCCTCAAATTCCGGCTCATTTTCCTGCGATTTGACCGCCTCTTCGCAGTCTCCCTCTTCGTCTTTAGCCATTTCATAGCTGGGTTTAATGATTCCGGCCAGCAGCAGTATCAGCGAAATCCCAAGTCCGATGGCACCTCCGGCGGTCAGCGCCGCGAACCGAGGCGACCCCGCCACCATTGGAAAAAGGTCATATTCGGCAATAATGCCCGAATCAATCACAAATCCAGCAACCCCCGAAGCAATCAGTCCGGCGATGGTGACGAACCAGCATAATTCCAGCGGGATGATCCACAATTCCATATCAATCGCGGACGCGGCCAGAAAAACCGCGAAAAGTGTCGCCATCACCAAATAGAGCAGCCATCCGCCCCCACCAAAAAACTGCTGTGTCGCCGCAGGGCCCGCCAGTCCCGTCTGTCGATATTGAAACCAGAAAAAACAGAGGTACAACCCGCCAAACAGAATCGCCGTAGTCAGTTCTATCAGGAAATACCGGCATGAGATGGGAGCTTTGCAGTCGGGGCACTTGCCCCGCAGTATCAACCACGAAAAAAGTGGGATATTGTTGTAAAAGCGGATCGGGGTATTACACGCTGGACACGCCGAAGGAGGAGAAACGAGCGATTTGTCCCGAGGCAGACGATAGACCACCACATTCAGAAAACTGCCGATACACGCTCCGAACGCGAAAATAAACACCAGCCAAATCCATTCGACCGCCATAAGATTATCCTAATTAAAGTTCAATTTCACCACCGAAAATATCAGGAGAACTGACTCGCTTCATTGCCGAATGCCGAATGACGATTTTCGATTGTTCATTTTTTTACATCGTCCGTCGTCCATCATCAATTGTCCATTTTCAGCGGCCTCGGCGGTTAATACTTTATCGTCTTATTTCCTTTTAGACTTTGATTTTGCTTGTTTAGCGGTTTTCAGCTTCTGACGATCCACGATTCCGGCCACCTGCATCGGCAGGCCGAACAGCTTAATAAAGCCGGTCGCATCGGTCGAATCGTATTCGGCGCCCATCGTGAAGCTGGCCAAGTCCGGATTATACAAGCTCTTGGGGCTTTTGACACCCGCCAGGATCGCCTGGCCTTTGTACAGTTTCAACCGAACCGTACCGGTCACATTTTCCTGTGTTACATCGACAAACGCATCAATCGCCTCCCGCAGTTTGCAGAACCACTGGCCATAATAGACCAAATCAGCATATTTCAAGGCAATCTGCTGCTTGTAATGGGCCGTTTCCCGATCCAGCGCCAGCGTCTCCAACGCCCGATGCGCCACGGAAAGAATCGTTCCGCCCGGTGTTTCATACACGCCCCGGGACTTCATCCCGACCAAACGGTTCTCGACCAGGTCGCACTGACCCACGCCGTGGGTGCCGCCGATTTCGTTCAAGCGTTCAATCATTTTGACGCCGCCGATGGCCCGTCCGTTCAGCTTGACAGGGATGCCTTTTTTAAACCCAATCTCGACATAATCCGCTTTGTTCGGTGCCTTGGAAATCGGTTGACTCATCATAAACAGAGTGTCCTGCGGCTCGTTCCACGGGTCCTCCAGATCGGCCCCTTCGTGGCTGATATGCCACAGGTTGCGATCCCGCGAGTAAATCTTCTTCTTCGTCTGCTCAATCGGTATTTTACGCTTTTTGGCGTAATCAATCGCTGCTTCCCGGCTGGTCAGCGTAAAGTTTGGATCTTTCCACGGAGCGATGATTTTCAAACTCGGGTCCAGCGCCAGAAATGTCAGCTCAAACCGCACCTGATCATTACCCTTGCCGGTCGCCCCGTGCGATACCGCCGTACACCCTTCGGCGTGCGCGATCTCGACTTGCTTCTTCGCGATCAGCGGCCGGGCAATACTCGTACCGAGCAAATAGCCATTCTCGTAAACCGCGCCGCTCTTGAGCATCGGCCAGATATAATCGGCGACCAGTTCCTTCCGCAGGTCCGAGACAATGCACTTAACCGCACCGGTGGCGAGTGCCTTTTTCTTAATGCCTACCAACTCGTCGCCTTGCCCCAGTTC
>JAGGWF010000236.1 GCA_021157685.1 Planctomycetota bacterium
AATAACCATATCCTGATCGCCGTCTTAACCGAAACAAAATAGGACAATTCGATGCCGCTGTTAAAGATTTCAACAGCACCGGTCGTAAATTGAACGACGCCGGGATCGAAAACCCTGCGCATCGACAACGAAACCGCATTTATCCCCTTTCGGCACGGTATTTGCACATACTCCATACACACAAGCTCAGTGTTTTTGGAAAGAATCAAATTATGAAAAAACGCATCGCACTCCTGACAGGACTGCTGGTACTGTGCATTGTCGGGCAACTACTGCTGCGACCATGCTTAGGCGATGAAACAAAGAATGATGAGCAGGTTCTTTTGTCAGATCAGACAAAAACACCTGAACTAACAAACACCAGCGACCTGTTCGATGAAGAGGAAGAAGATTCCGGATCCGGAGACTTGCAGGGCCAACTTTATAAGCAACTGGCAAAAATGGTCGCATTCGTCGCGGTCATTGGCGTGGGCGTTTGGTTTTACTGTAAAAAAATGTCCGGTCGATGGAATCCGGCAAAAGGCAAAAATATCACCGTCACAGAAACTGTCAACCTCGGACCTCGGAAACACCTGCATATCGTTCAACTCGGTACAAAACAATACCTGCTCAGCAGCACTGCTGCGGATATCCGATTATTGGCTGATGTAACCGAATCGCTGGAGCAACAGCCATGAATAAAATAG
Organism: Planctomycetota bacterium; assembly: GCA_021157685.1. Classification (GTDB taxonomy): domain Bacteria; phylum Planctomycetota; class Phycisphaerae; order Sedimentisphaerales; family Anaerohalosphaeraceae; genus 4572-13. Next base: position 687 of record JAGGWF010000236.1, read on the forward strand.
CAAAAACCCATTTGATTTTAATCATGGCCGGCCTTTTTTTTCTACCGATGCTGACAACAACCGCCTTGGCCGCTGAAACCGATCCGGCCAGCACGAATACAATGCCGTCCGTACCGGATATCCTCCGGATTGTGGACAAAGCCACCGCCGACACGGAAACCCAGCAGCCCAATGACTGGAACACCCCTGTCAAATTGGTCGTTTTGTTTACTCTGCTGGCCCTGCTGCCGAGCATCGTTGCGATGACGACTTCATTTACACGGATCATTATTGTCCTGGGCTTTGTTCGAAGAGCGCTGAGTACCCAAAATATCCCGCCGAATACCGCGATCCTTGGCTTGGCGATTTTCCTGACACTCTACACCATGGCCCCTACTTTCCAAAAAATCAACGAACAGGTCATCCAACCCTACCTGAATGACCAAATCCAAATGGAAGCGGGCATTGAGCAATCCACCGGTATCCTGAAGGAGTTTATGATCCGCCAGACGCGAAAAAATGACTTGGCCCTGTTTATCAAAATGGCCAAAGTCCCCATCCCTGAGAAAGTAACAGACTTAGGGTTGCATATTGTAACCCCGGCCTTCATCATCAGCGAATTTAGAACCGCTTTTGAAATCGGCTGCCTGATGTTCATTCCATTTTTACTGCTGGATTTGGTCATCGCAAGCGTTCTGCTCAGTGCGGGGATGATGATGCTGCCGCCGGTGATGATCTCGCTGCCGTTCAAGCTGATCCTGTTCATTCTCGTCGATGGCTGGGGCATTCTGGCACAAGGACTGAGTCTAAGTTTCAAATAATGTAGAGGACAAAAAAATGGATGTAGATTATGTTATTCATCTCGGCCGGCACACAATGGAAACGGCGCTTCTTATCGCAGCGCCCATCCTGATCGTGTGTATGGCTTCTGGTATCATTGTTTCACTGTTTCAGACCGTAACCCAAATTCGCGATATGACACTGACGATGGCCCCCAAACTCGTCGGCGCCGGTCTGACGATACTGATTTTCGGAAACTGGATGCTTCAGATATTAATCCAGTTCACAACAGAAATCTTCACGCAAGTCCAATATTATGGACAATAAACTCTGATGGAGTTTCTCGCCGGTAAAATGCTTGGCTTCATACTGATCCTGACACGGGTCGGTGCTTTCTTTTCATCGTCGCCGCTGTTCAGTTGGAAAGCCATCCCAGTTCGCACCAAGGTCATCATGGCCCTGCTGGTCAGTGCATTCTTTGCGGCGATAACCCCTTGCCGGTTCACCTCTGAAAATATAACACTGATCGAAACGACGCTGCTGATAGCCAACGAGTTCCTGTACGGGCTGGCCATGGGCCTTGTCGCGTATTGCCTTTTCGCCGTTGTGCGTGCGTCCGGGCAGATCATCTCACGGCAGATGGGGCTGACCATGGCCAAAGTTCTCGACCCGTTCAGCGGCGAACAGGGCCAACCGCTCGGGATGCTGCTGGAAATCATCTTTATCCTTCTGCTGTTTTCAACAAGCAGTCATCACTTGCTCATTCAAGTTCTCAGCCGTAGTTTCCAGACATTTGAGCCAGGTCTCACGCCCGATGTCGGCGTGCTGGTCGAAAGCGTTCTGACCGCCAGTTCGTCCCTGCTCATGCTCGCCCTGCAAATGGCCGCCCCGTTACTGGCGGCATTCTTACTGCTAATGGTCGTACTGGCCTTTATGGCCCGTGTCGCACCGGAAGCCAATCTCCTGTTCCTCAGTATGCCGTTACGGGTCGGGATGGGTATGATCATGCTCACCATATTCATCCCCTTTTTAACCAATTTCGTCGGCACATTTACAACCTGGCTGGGCCGCTTGATGCCCGTATAAAGAACGAGGAACCACAAATGAACACCAATAAACACGAATTAATTCTTAACCGAACGCAGACTTCCAGTCTGCGCGATGCTGTTGTATGGCATAGCCAGAATACAGAAGTTTCTATTGTCTGTTGCCCATTTTCCTTTATTTAATAAAAATCCGCGTTAATCCGCGAAATCCGCGGTTTAAAAAACTAATATTAGTGTGTATTCGTGTTCATTCGTGGTTCTTCTGTGAACGAATACAGGAACCAAATAAATGCCCGGAAAAGAAAGCAAAACCGAACAACCCACGCCACGACGATTGGAAAAGGCCCATGAAGAGGGCCAGGTTCCCCAGAGCCAGGAAATGCTCTCGGCGGCGACCTTGCTTTCGCTGGTTGGTTCCGCCGCCCTGCTGGGCCCTTGGTTTGTGCAGTGGAGCAAAATTCAAATCCGTGAAGGAATGTCCTGTCAAACATCGATGCTCGCAAACACGCAGGCCTTCAACGCCTTTATCAGCCAGAAAATCATTGACGCTCTGCTTATCATCAGTCCCTTTTTACTGATCCTGATGCTCGCCGGTGTCGGCGGCAGTATTCTGGTCAGCGGCCTCAATTTCTCCACAAAGGCCCTGAAACTCAAAACCGAACAACTCAATCCCATGACCGGAATAAAAAATCTCTTTTCCGGGGAGAATCTGGTCAAGCTGTTATTTTCAATTCTTAAACTGGCTCTCATCGGAACCATTGTCTGGATTTATCTGAAAAAGAGGATTCCAACTCTGGCTCTTTTGCAATGGACGCCCATGGATAATCTGCTCGGCGAGATCGGCGGATTGATTTTGGGCGTCGTTCTGCAAATCGTCCTGGGTCTGGTCATCATTGGCGTCTGTGATTGGCTGTATCACAAATGGCAGTACATAGAAAAAATGAAGATGACCAAGCAGGAGGTTCGGGACGAGCACCGGGATACCGAAGGGGCACCGGAAATAAAATCCAAGATCCGGCAAAAACAGTTTCAGGCCGCGATGCAGCGGATGCTTCAGGATGTGCCCACAGCCAATGTCATACTGGTCAATCCGACCCATGTCGCGGTGGCCCTGCGGTATGACCCCGACACCATGCAAACGCCGGTTGTCATTGCCAAGGGCGGCGACCACATGTGCGAAAAGATCAAAGAGATCGCCCGCGTCAACGGCATACCGATCATCCGTCGCCCGGCCATGGCTCGTGAGTTGCACGCCACCGTCAAGATCGGCGAGTCCATCCCGGAAAAACTATTCACCGCCGTAGCTGAAGTCCTCGCCCTCCTCTACCGCATTCGACATAGCGGCTAATATAAATCAGAGCCGCGACAGTTATGAAGCGGGTGTTTTAAATAACCCCCTCCCCCCTTCGGGGTACTCCCCCTTGGCAGGGGGAGAACTTAACCAAAGCCGGCTCTTGAAGATTTTTAGGATTTCTGTATAGTGGATACGGATGATGAACAGTTCAGACAACATGAAACAGACTTATTCGGTCCTGTCTCGGCCGGAAGCTGTTTTTATTGCGGCGGCGGTCACGCTGCTGGTAGCCTTGCTACTGCCAGTCCATGAAAACCTCCTCGATATCCTGTGGGTCTGTGCGTTCTGCCTTGCCGGAGCCGCCACGCTTATCTGTATCGCTGCCAAAAGCTCGGTCGATCTGGTTGGGTTTGTGCCCATCGTTTCGGTCTTAACGCTACTTCAGATCGCATTACAAGCAGTAACAGCCCGAAAAATCATCACGCACCACTCGGCCGGAATCCTGATCGGGTCGCTTGGAAAGTTTCTGGCCGCATCGTGGCCGCTGGGGGCTGTTCTGACGGGGTTGGTACTGGCGGCGGTATTCGTCATCATTATATTCGGGGCCTGTCAACAAATGTCGCTGGCGGCTGGAAACTACCTCCAACAGATCTTGCCATTAAAACGAATCGGCATCGAAACCGATCTGCGGATGGGGATCATCGATGAAGCCAACACCCAAACGCTGGCTGGCCGGATCACGACGGAATGTCGCTTTTTTTCCGGCATGAACGGCGTAAGCTTGTTGATGCGTGGTGAAGCGGCCATTTCTATTTTCATTCTTTTAGCATGTCTGGTCACACTGGCAACGGGCAGTTCGTTCAAAGCCATCTTACAGGAAGGGCTGCTTGGGCCGGTCATGGCGTTTCCCGTCTTTTCACTGGTTCCGGCGGTGATCGTCGCTGTTTCCTGCGGCGGCCTGATGAGCAAGGAGACGCTGGCCCTTCGACCCGAAAGCGACGACCCATCGCCATCGATGTCAAAGAAGATAACCCTCATCAATCAAGAAACCGGCGACGAAGAAGAGATTGAACTCCTGAACCCGGACTTTGTCAATCATGCGAGAGTCGATGACCGCATTGTTGAATTTGAACCGCCCCAAAAAACAGAAGCGGCGTCCACGGAATTTCCATCCTGTAGCAGCCCGGCTAAATATTATAAAAAGCTGGGAGAACTGATCTCTGCGGTTCAATCCAGACCCCGCATCACCCTGCTGGCTTCCGAAAACATTCAATCGCTACCGGTTACTGTCGCCGTCAATATCGCGATTGGTCTGGCTCAGAAAAATCAGAAAGTGCTCATGGTGGATACGGATACGACGCGGAATGCGTTGGCACAGGTCTTTGAGCTTGACCCGAAATTAATGCAGAAAAAGATTTTGTCCAGTTGCCTGGAAAACCTTTCGGCGTGCGGCGTTGGCATGGAAAAAATCGAACTGCTTTTACAGAAGAAGAATATACTAAGCGCCTTTGATACGCTTTTGATCTATGCCCCGGGTGTCGAACAGATGTGCTTCTCTGGAAAAGCTGAAACAAGCTCAGTCCGCAACATCCTCTTCTTCGGCGAAGGGACGGATGCAAAACAAAAAGAAATGGCCGCATCATGCGGCCGTGTCCATCGAATTCCCGATATTCAATCAATCCTGAAATAATAGAATCTTACATCAACCCGATACCCGCAAATTGCGATTGGATCATCGACAACATCTTTTCCAACCGGGCGAATTTGGCAACCATTCTTGCTTCGACTCTCTCCAAGCGACGCTCCTCTTCTTCGATTCGGTCTTCCGTTAAATTGATCCTGTCCTCAATACTGTCGATGGAGATGGGAACGCGACCGGTGCCTGAATACAGCAGATCATCGACCTGCTCATAAAGATTACCGGCAAACCCCTGACGAATATTGACCGTCACATCCATCGTCTGGCCTGTCTGGCTCGTATCCACCGCTAATTGCAAATCAAACTCCGCATTCACCGGCTTATAATTGGAATCCAACTCATCGCTGCCATAGATATAATTTCCGTCAATCGTGGCACTGCGTGCATCGGCCCAGTCCTCATCCGCTTCCTTGATGAGCGCTGAGGTAATCGTGCCGCTGCCGTCAACGGTTACCCGAACATCAAATTCCCCCGCCGTGGTATGTCGGCTGGCGCCATAAAACTTGACATAGGCCGAATCCACACCACTTGTTGAACCGGTCTTTTTGGCACCCATCAAAGACAGCACCCCCAGATAATCATCTACGACCGCTTCATCAAACTCATTCTCATCCAACTCCAGCATTCCGTCAGCATCGACACTCAATCCAATATCACGAGGATTGAGAAAACTATCCGAAGCGGTAAAGCCCACAGCATTTATGACCAGTGGCGTTCGTAACAGAGAGCGGATACTGGTCAGCGTATATTCCGATGATAGTATCCCGGCGGTATTCGTCTCCTCGTCATAGGTCGTCTTTTCATCGATATACATCACAACCGTATTGTACGCCTCGATCATCTCGTTCATTTTTTCTTTGAGTTGTTCGGTATTGCGGGTCAGGTTGATCTCGACCTTGTCGTAAGTTCCGGGAGCGTCCGGGTCCTCGGTGGTTCCGTGGAGGTTCAGCGTTACGCCCGCGACGACATCATCGACCGTATTCGTACTGCGGCTGATCCATTCATCTGCTCCCGCCGGATAATCATCCACCTTGAAAAGCGAATCTTGAGCGGATTGTGTTTCGCTGAACGATGCCGCAGCCAGCGATGCAATATCAGCCGTAATGGCCCCGCCGACGATCGATTGATTGAATGCCAGGGACGCAGTCTGCAAGCCGGTCTCAAAATTCACCGTCAGCGACATTGAGCTGGCTCCGACGGTCGTATCGGTTATTTTGAACTGGCCGTCCTCAAATGTTACTTTGACTGTATCACCGTAGGCAGTTTCAATCTCGCTAATTAAATCTTCAAGCGTCGAATGTTGATTGATCGCAAAAACTGTATTTACGGCAGTGCCGTCATGTTGGGCGCCGTTGATCGTAACCTGTGTGATATCAGCAAAATCGATGCTCTGGCCGGAAAAGTCATCCAACTCAGAGATTTTTGTGGTGTCGCCAGCATTTTCAGCATCCGTTTGCAATGTTGAGGCAGCGGTGTGGACCTCAGCGCTGCTGGTATCGACGCTAATCTGATAGTCTGATCCACTGTTGCGGCCGCTGAGTACCAAATGATAAACGCCGCCCGCCCCGTCGTCATACTTTAAGATACTGGCCGTAACGCCCGGATTTTCGGGGTCGTTATTAATCAGATCCGCTAAGTCTTCCAAGGTGGTGTCGGCGGTCGTCTGAACCGTCATCTGCTCATTGTCATACGAGAAAATAAATGTTCCTTCGCCCACGAAAGATGTTGCGTATTTGTAGCCGCCGTGTATCCAACGATCCGCGGTCGCTAATTGTTTGATCTGGACGGTATGACTTCCCTCATAGGCCTG
>JAGGWF010000262.1 GCA_021157685.1 Planctomycetota bacterium
ATCACAGTTTCACCGGCGCCGCATATCAGCCAGAAGCTGTCCACGCGCGGCGTGATGGGCGATGTGGTTATCGCCCTGGTCCCGGCGATGGCCGCGGCGGTGTGGTTTTTCCGCTTTCAGGCGGTCGGGGTAATCGCGACCTGTATCCTGTCGTGTATGGCCAGTGAATGGATTTGCAATATCATCCGCAAAAAACCGAATTCGCTGGGCGATCTCAGTGCGATTTTGACAGGCGTTATTTTGGCGTTTTCGCTACCGCCGATGATACCGTTGTGGGCCGCGGCGATCGGCAGCGCCTTTGCGATTGTTATTACCAAGATGCTGTTTGGCGGGTTGGGCTGTAATGTGTTTAACCCGGCGATGGCAGCGCGGGCGTTTATGGCGGCCTCGCTGGGGGCGCTGATGACGACCTGGACCATTCCGGCAACGATGGGCGAGGTTCAGTACAAGGGGCAGGAACTGAAGATTATGGCCACGATTGACGCCGAAAACACTTATGACGGCTCGGCTGGAGAAATTGCCCTGACCCAGGCAACACCGTTGGGCTTGAGCAAAGAAGCGATTAAGGGCAAAGCGGATATCCAGCCGATTAATCAGATGGTCAAACCGCTGTTTTACGGTAGAGTTGGCGGATGTTTAGGCGAGACTAGTGTACTAATGCTGCTGATCGGCGGGGTATATCTGCTGATTCGCAGAACGATTTCATTTCATATTCCGGCAGCGGTACTGATCGCCGCGGCGGTATTTGCGGGCATTTTTTATCTCATCAGCCCGGACAAATACGCCAACCCGGCTTTTCATCTGTTTAGCGGCGGGATGTTGCTCTGTGCGTTCTTTATCGCGACCGACCCGGTCACCGCACCGCTAAGCGCCAAGGGGATGTGGATATTCGGCGCCGGAGTCGGAGCACTGGTGATGTTGATCCGTTTAGTCGGCGAGTTGCCGGAAGGTGTGATGTATGCGGTGTTGATTATGAATGCTCTGACGCCTTTGATCGACAGGGCCTGTAAACTGGTGCCTGCGGGAGGAAAACCCCATGTTAGCTAATGAAAAGAAAAATCCGATTTTGTTTTTCCTGCAAGAAAGCTGGCTGCTGATGGCAGCGGCGATTGTTTTCGGCTCGCTACTTGCCTCGCTGAACGCGGCTTGGCAGCCGAAGATCGTACAGAATGAAATCGACAAGTTTGACACGCTGGCTGGTAGATTGCTGGCTGGTGCAGAAAGTTTTGAAAGCGTTCCTGAGGTCGTGCCGGTTAATATCGGAAAAGGAAAAACCTACAGCGTTGAAGTCAAAAAGGGTATTGATGCTAACGGAAAGACCGTCGGTTGGGCATTTGTGTGCGAAGGGGCCGGTTTTGCCGACAAGATAAAACTGGTTGTGGCGACGGATGCGGCGTTTGAAACACTGGCCGGGTTCGGTGTTCTCAGCAGTTTTGAAACGCCTGGCTTTGGCGATAAGATCAATATCGTAGATGGATTTTATCAAAGCCAGTTCAAAGGAACTCCGGTAGCCGAATTGGAACTAACAAAGATTGGTGATCCTGAAAAGGTAGATAACCAGATCGTTTCGATTACCGGGGCGACAGTAACCAGCGAGGCAGTCGTCAATATCTTCAATACATTCTTGCTGCCGATTAAAGAAGCGATGCGGTCCGATGGACTGCTCAGTGACCAGTTATCAGTTATCAGTTATCAGTAAAGGATGGATTAAATGTCCAAGGAAGTATCATTAGGAAAAACATTTACCGCGGGACTGTGGGATAATAACCCGGTCTTGCGACTGCTGCTCGGGATGTGTCCGACGCTGGCGGTTACCGCCGCCGTTAAACCGGCGCTGACCATGGGGATCAGTGTGATCTTTGTACTGCTGTTTTCCAACATCGTCGTCAGCTCAATCCGGCATTTGCTCAAGCCGCATGTGCGGATTCTGATGTTTACATTGACCATCGCCACGGCGGTAACAATTGCCGACTTGTACCTGAAAGCGTTTATGCCGGAGATGAGCGCCAGTTTGGGGCCGTTTATTCCGCTGATCATTGTCAACTGTATCATCATCGGCCGGGCCGAGGCGTGCGCAAGCAAGAACGGTCTGATGGTTAGTATTACCGATGCTTTGGGAATGGGTGTCGGCTTTACGCTGACGCTGTGTGTTTTGGCAGCGATTCGTGAAGTATTGGCTACAGGCATGATATTTGAAAAAGCGATTCCCGCCTTTACGGACTTCTATGTACCGTGGGCGGCAATGGGAATGCCGGTGGGTGCCTTTATAACGCTGGGGCTGATGCTGGGTGCTGTGAATATGATCAGTAAGAAGACGACATGAATTTTTAATTCTTGATATTGAATTAGAAAGAAAAAAATGGATACACTGCAAACACTCATATTGGGATTCATCGGGATTGTTGTTGTCAACAACCTGGTATTCACGAAGTTTCTGGGCATCTGCCCGTATCTGGGCGTATCAGGACGGATCGATATGGCGTTCGGCATGGGCTGTGCCGTAACCTTCGTGGTAACGCTGGCCGGAACGCTGACATGGATCATTGACCATCTGTTTCTGATGCCCTATGGGCTGGAAGTAATGCGGTATCTGTGCTTTATTCTCGTCATCGCCGGGGCGGTGCAGCTTGTGGAGATGTATGTGCGAAAGTTTTTCCCGGCGCTGTATGAAAGTTTCGGCGTCTTCCTGCCGCTGATCACAACCAACTGCGCAATCTTGGGCCTGTGTTTGTTCCTGAACCTATGGGGCATTGACAGCTTGTTGGAGGCAGTAGTGCTGAGCGTGGGTGCGGGTATCGGCTTTACAATGGCCATCTGTGTTATGGCAGGCATCCGTGAGAATCTGGAACTGGCGGATGTGCCAGAGTGTTTGCAGGGGGCGCCAATCACGCTGATTACAGCCGGGTTGCTGACGCTGGCGTTTATGGGCTTTGCGGGAATGATAGGATAAAATAAATAGCTACAGGGATCACAAAGGATTCAGAGAAGAAAAAAAATCACGGAATACACGGATGTACACGGAAAAACAAAAACCTCGGTGAACTCTGTGCCCTCTGTGGCAAAAAACAAATAGGAAATAGGCAATAGGAAATTTGAAATGATACTCGCTTCTGTTATGGAACTGTTGAACAATGCTTGGCCGGCAGCGGTATTGGCGCTGGGGCTGGCGTCGGTGTTTGCACTGATTTTGCTAATCGCCAGCATCAAGCTCAAAGTCATTGTCGATCCGAAGATCGAAGATGTCCACGCGGCTTTGCCGAATATCGACTGCGGTGCCTGCGGATTCGCCGGGTGCGGTTCGTATGCCAAAGCGGTCGTAGCCGACCCGGAATTGCTGGGCAAGTGTGCCCCCGGCGGAAGCGACACCTCCAACGCCATTGCGGAGATTCTAAACCTGCAAATGTCCGGTGGTGGGGCACCGCTGCGGCCGATCATCCATTGCCGAGCCTGTCAACAGGATAAAAAATATTTTTCTGAATACAGCGGCATCATTGGCTGTACCAGCGCCGATGCCCAGCCGAATGTGCAGGCGTGTGCGTTTGGCTGTCTGGGCAATGGCGGGTGTGTACGCAGGTGCAAGTTTGATGCACTGCATATTATCGACGGCTTAGCCGTAGTGGATTATGAAAAATGCACCGGTTGCGGAGCGTGTGCAAAGGGCTGCCCGCGCGAGTTGATCGAGATGGTGCCGTTTACACAAGATATTATGATGACGGTGGCTTGTAACAGCAAAGAAAACGGCAAGAATACACGCTCGTTCTGCGAGGTCGGCTGTATTGGCTGCGGGATGTGCAGCCGCAATAGCGATCTGTTCACGACGGAAAACAACCTGGCCCGAATCGATTTTGAAAACTACGAACTGACAGAAGAAGCCCAAACCGCGATGGATAAATGCCCTACCGGCAATATCGTCTTCCGCGGTAAAAATGCTCCGGCTCCCAGACCCGCCGGACAAAAACCCGCAGTGGCTAAGAAAGCGTAGTCCATAGGATTACACGGATTGCCACCGGTTAATCATTTTGAATGTACTGATCAGCACCGAGGGTTTTTGTGTGTTTTTTGGTTTGGTTGGCGTCGAGGAGGATCGCTTCGGTGTTTTCGATTTTGTTGATAAGGTCCAGGCCTTTTTTATTTCCTAATACAGTTACAGCGGTGGCCAAGGCGTCGGCGGCGGTGGCGGTCGGGGCGATGAGCGTTACACTGGAAAGATCATTGGCCGAGTCCGCCGTAGCGGGGTTGACGATGTGGCTATGTTTTTGGTCGTCGATAACGACAAACCGGCGATAGTCCCCGCTGGTGGCCACGGCCATGTTGTCCATGTTCAGTGTGAGTAAAATCTTTTCATCATCACCGGGGTCCTGCAAGCCGATCAGCCAGTGCTGTTTGCCGTTGGCAGGCATCCCAAAGCATCGCAAGTCACCGCCGATATCGACCATGGCGCCTTTCATTCCGGCGTTTTGTAAAATCTCAATTGCTTTATCAATGGCGTAGCCCTTGGCGATGCCACCCAGATCGAGAAACATTCCGTCTTTGGCGAACTGCACTGTCTGTTTTTCCGCATCCAGAATTAAATTTTTATAGCCCACGCACTCCTTTGCTTTTTGCAGGGCATCGGCGGTTGGGGCTATGTTGTTCTCACTGGCTTTGCGCCAAAGCTGCACGACCGGGCCAATGGTGATATCGAACGCCCCCTCCGACAGACAGCTATAGAGTTTGGCCACGGTGAGTACCTCGAACAACTCCGCATCCACCGGTACCGGCTGATCAAAACCGTGCCGATTGACTTTTGAAAGCTGTGAATTGGGATCGTAATCGCTCATCAATTCGTCAATGTGAAAAATCTCATCAACTGCGGCGTTTATTGCTTTGTCGGCCTGTTGCTGATTTTCAGCGGTCACCATAATACGGGCGACGGTCCCCATGGTCATTCGAAAGCCGCCGTCAACGGTAACAGTGCGGTTTTTCTGGGAAAACCAAAAAAGCATCCCGATGGCCATAATGGCGACAGCAGCACGAAAGATCAGTGTTTTTGTTGTTTGCATTTAATTTCCTTAAAATCGCGGTCGGTTTCTGTATAATGGGTCTGTTTAATTGAAGTCGTATTTTTTGGTAGCATGGCCATCCTGGCCGTGTTTCACGGGCTGGAAGCCCGTGCCACGATTGATAATATTATGATACACAAAGAAATCCAATCCATCAAGGATGTTGTCAGCCAGCGGTTATTGCCGTTCGTGCGAAAGCCCGGGCGGTATATCGGCGGCGAGATCAATCAGGTCAAAAAAGACTTGTCGGCCTGCGCCATGCGAGTAGCACTGTGTTTCCCCGATATCTATGAGATCGGCATGAGCTATCTGGGAATGGATGTTCTGTATTCGATTCTTAACGGGATTGGCGGGGTCGCTGCCGAGCGGGTGTTTTCGCCGTGGTTTGATGCCGAAGAGGTCATGCGGGCTAAGAATATCCCCCTGTTTACGATGGAGTCCCATGCGGCGGTTGGGGACTTTGACCTGATCGGCTTTAGCTTGACGAATGAACTGTGCTATACAAATATGCTGAATATGCTCGATTTGGCGGGGTTGGAGGTTCGTACCCAAAACCGCACTGAAAACGACCCGATCATTATCGTAGGCGGACAGGCATCCAATTGCGCCGAACCGCTGAGTGCATTTGTGGACATGTTCGTGCTGGGTGAGGGCGAAGAGGTGGCAGTCGAGATCGTCGAACTTTGCCGCCGGGCTAAACAAGAGGGAAAGTCGAAAAAGGAATTTTTGCTGCAGTGCGCTCGGGAGTTTTCATTTGTCTATGTGCCGCAGTTCTATAAGCTGGACGAGACGGGGGCGTTGAAGACGAAAGTTGAGGGACTGCCAAGCGAATTTGAAAACGCCGTGGTCAGGGATTTTGAGAATGCTCCGATCTCCGAAAAGCCCATCGTGCCGTTTGTTCAGGCGATACACGAGCGGGTGAGTATTGAGATCATGCGGGGCTGTCCGGGGCGATGCCGGTTCTGTCAGGCCAGCTTTTGCCGTCGTCCCGTGCGGGTTCGCAGTGTGGACCGTATCGTCGAAGCGGCTAAACAGCAATATGCCGCAACGGGGTTTAATACGGTCAGTTTGTTGAGCTTATCGACATCGGATTATCCGTATCTGGATGAACTGGTGAAGGCGATGAATGCGCATTTTGCCCCGCTGCATGTGGGACTGTCGCTGCCGAGCTTGCGGGTTCAAAAGCAGTTGCAGCTTTTACCGAAGATGGTAACGTCAGTCCGAAAGGGCGGGCTGACGATTGCGGTCGAGGCGGCCAGTGAGTATTTGCGGGGTGTTATCAATAAGCCCATCACGGATGAGGATCTGTTCGCAGCGGTAACCGCGGCATTCGAGGCGGGCTTTTTGCGGCTAAAACTGTATTTCATGGTCGGTTTTCCCGGTGAGACCGAAGAGGATATACTTAAGATTGTTGACCTGTCGCAGTCACTGTCATCGTTGCGAAAAGAGGTGGACGGGAGATTTGCTGATATTACCGCCGCAGTCAGTTGGCTGGTTCCCAAGGCACATACACCGTTCGGATGGCTGGGTCAAAAGGACCGGGCGTATTTTGAAAACGCAAAAGAGCTGATCCTGTCACGCAAGCGGGAGTTGAAGCTGCGGTTTGTCAAATTCAACTTTCACGAGTGTGACCGAAGCATCCTCGAATCGGCGATGGGGCGCGGCGACCGGCAGCTCTGTGATGTGGTCGAAACGGCCTGGCGAAATGGGGCCAAATTTGACCTGTGGAGCGAGGGGTTTAACCTAAAATACTGGCAGGACGCATTTGCCGCGGCGGGGCTAAACCTCGAAACCGAGGCCCAAAAGTCATTTACCCCCGATCAGCCATTACCATGGTCCCACCTCGGCGGCCCGGACACAGTGGGTCTATTGAAACACTATCAGCAGGCAATAGACACTTTTGAATGAGCGAATCTTTCATTTGCTTGACATTTTGAGGCGGTTCTGCGATACTGTTTGCCCTGTTTATACATTCGCCAGGGGCGGTTGGCTTGGCGAATGTAAGTACTGTGATATCAAGACCTTGACTATTTTGGAGTAGTGTATGAAAGTAACAGATATGAAGAAGGGGCAGACCGTTTTGATCGACGGGAAGCTCTATGTGGTTATGAGTTATCAGCATGTCAAACTCGGCAAGGGTGGGGCAATCTACCAGACTAAGTTCAAGAATCTCGTTGACGGTGGCATTCGGGATGTCCGTTTGCGATCAGAGGAAACGATTGAAGAGGCCTATCTGGAAAAGCGTAATTATGAATACCTGTATTCGTCACCGAATGAGCATGTGTTTATGGACTTGGAGACCTACGACCAGATCACATTAGACGATGACGGATTCGGCGAGGGTCCGAAATATCTGAAAGAAAACGAACAAATCCAGATCAGCATGCATGAGGGTAAACCCGTTGTGATCACGCTGCCGAACACAGTGAATCTGATCGTCAAGGATACCGCCCCGGAGATCAAGGGCGCGACAGCGACCAATCAGTTCAAGCCGGCCACGATGGAAACGGGGATCGATGTGCAGGTGCCGCCGTTTATCAAGATCGGCGAGAAGCTTTGTATTGATACCCGTACGGGCGAATATGTAACCCGTGTGAAGGACTGAAAAAATCCGAAATGGCGAATCTCTAAACTCGAAACAAATCCAAAATCTAAATGTTTCAATTGGCAAACACATCGAGTTTTGTTTTGAGCATTTGAATTTTCATCATTAGAATTTGTTTCGGATTTCGCGGGTTAGGATTTAGTATTTTCGTTTACAAAAAGGGCTGACGATGGTCATGAAGGCGTTTAATAAGTTTCTGGTGGGGATGTTTGGTTCGCGTAACGAGCGGATTATTAAGTCGTATATGCAAATGGCTTTGACGGCCAGTGAACTGGAGGAGCAGACCAAGGCCCTCAGTGATGAGCAGCTCAAGGCCAGAACTGCTGCATTTAAGGAAACGCTGAAAAATGATTCGGATCCTGAACACATCCTGACCGAGGCCTTCGCGGTCGTGCGGGAAGCAGCCCGACGGAACCTGGACATGCGGCACTACGATGTACAGCTCGTCGGTGGCCATGTGCTGTTTGAGGGTAAGATCGCCGAGATGGCCACCGGTGAGGGCAAGACGCTGGTGGCGACACTGGCCGCTTATCTGGTGCATTTGACCGGCCGCAAGGTGCATTTGATCACCGTCAATGATTACCTCGCCAAGCGCGACGCCGAATGGATGAGTCCGGTGTACAATGCACTGGGAATGACGGTTGGCGCGATCCAGGCGGATATGGACACCTCCGGCGACCAGCGGCGGGCACAGTACGGCTGCGATATCACCTATGGCACGAATAACGAATTTGGGTTTGACTATCTGCGCGACAACATGAAGACCTCGATGTCACAGATGGCACAAGGGCCGCTGGAGTATGCGATCATCGATGAGGTGGACTCAATCCTGATCGATGAGGCGAGGACGCCGCTGATTATTTCCGGCCCGGCGCAGGATGATGTAACACGATACAAGAAGGCCGACACTGTTGGCCGGCAGTTAATGTCGCTGCAAGCTTCCTACACGCATCTAAAGAAAACCATCGATACCGCTGAACGAACGGTGGCCAATGCGCAGGGTGAACTGTCTGAAGCCAAAAAAGCCAAAGACAATGCCCGGATGGAAAAAGCCCAAAAGGTAATGGGTGAGACGCAATCCCAAATGGATGCCGACCAGGCGAAGCTCGAATCGATGACGGAGTATTACGAGATCGAGCAGGATCGCAAGGCCGTGCATCTGACCCATGAGGGTATTGGCGCCGCTCAGGAGATTGCGGGCGTTGGTTCGTTTTTTACCGGCTCGAATATGGAATGGCCGCATATGCTGGAGCAGTCGTTGCGGGCCCATGTCACCTTTGAGCGGGAGAAGGATTATGTCGTCATGGACGGCAAGATCATCATCGTCGATGAGTTCACCGGTCGTCTGATGCACGGGCGGCAGTGGTCCGACGGCCTGCACCAAGCGGTTGAGGCCAAGGAAAATGTGCAGATCAAGGAAGAAACCCAGACGCTGGCAACGATTACGCTGCAAAACTTCTTTAAGCTGTACGGCCAGCTTGCGGGGATGACCGGAACGGCGATTACCGAAGCCGGTGAGTTTATGAATATCTATCAGCTTGAGGTTGTTGTGATTCCAACAAACCGACCGTGTGTGCGGGATGACTGCGAGGATATGATCTACAAATCAATGAAGGAAAAGTTTAATGCTATTGTTGATGAGATTCACGAAGTCAGCACGGCGGGCAGGCCGGTTTTGGTTGGCACGGTCAGTATCGAAAAGAGCGAGGCCCTGTCGCAGGCATTGACCCGCCGCTACGGTGTCGAGCATGAAGTGCTGAATGCCAAACAGCACGCCCGTGAAGCGGTAATCGTGGAAAAGGCCGGTTGGCAGCACGCCGCACGGAATGGCTCGATGCGGGGCAATGTAACGATTGCGACGAATATGGCCGGTCGCGGCACGGATATCAAGCTGGGCGACGGCGTGGTCGAGCTGGGTGGTCTGCACATTCTCGGTACAGAGCGGCATGAATCTCGCCGGATTGATGACCAACTTCGCGGCCGTGCGGGGCGACAGGGCGACGCCGGTTCGAGTGTATTCTTCCTGTCGTTTGATGATGACCTGATGCGCATTTTTGCGCCGGATGTTACGGTTAAGCTGCTGTCATTCATCGGCTGGGAAGAGGGAATGCCTATCCAGCACGGGCGCATCAGCAAGGGTATCGAAAAGGCACAGAAAAAAGTTGAGGAACGCAATTTCGAGTCACGAAAAAGTCTGCTGGAATATGACGAAGTGATGGACTTTCAGCGGAAATACTTTTACGGCAGCCGCCGCAAGGTTATTGAGGGTCGCGATCTGAAACAGTCGATTCAGCAGATGATCGAGGATATGATCAATGGGGCCTGTGAGAATATTCTCGCGAGAGACTACCCGTTCCGCTGTATGGCCGAGTGGCTAAAGGACGAGTTTGATGTGGAATTGGATGCCAAGCGGCTGGTTAGTATGGATATCGAGCAGATTGACGATCTCGTTAAGGACCAGGCCCAAAAAAATGTAGCCAACGAGATTTCGGTCGCGCTGGGTGAATACCTTGAAGATTACGATGACCCAAAGAGCTGGAAGATCGAGGCGATGGTTAAGTGGGCGATGAGCGCATTTAGCGTGTCGCTGTCGGCGGGGAAGATTCGCCAGATGACCGCTGATGAGATCGAACAGACACTGATCGATGCCGCGTGCGAGCAGGTGGACAAAAAAGATACTGACCGCTTGGTTGAGTTTTTGAAAGAGGATTATTCCTTGAAGTCGTTTGCCCAGTGGGCCAGCTCAAAGTTTGATATCAAGCTGGAAGCAGCTGGGCTCAAGCAACTTAAGCCCGAACAGCTTCGGCAAAAACTGACGGATTCCGTTCAGGAAAAATACAACCGACGGGAAATTGAATACCCGGTCGAGTTTGCAATGAATATGGTCTTTGGCCGTACCGAGCCGAATGTGTATGCGTTTGAGGCGATGGCGGACTGGGCCAATAAGAAGTATGAGGCATCGTTGACGGCCGAACAAATTCAGGATACAAAGCCAAAAGAGATACACGAACAGCTTTTGACCCTTAGTGAATCCTGGAACAACGGCAAACTGACCAAAACGGTTGAGAGTAAAATTCAATCGACCGATGCCGATGGGCTGGCTGCATGGGCCAAAGAACGATTTGATGCGGATCTGGATATTGAGGTGCTAAGGGATAGCGAACAGGCCAAAGAGCTTCTGCTGAAAACCGGACAGGATTTTTTGCGTAAGGAATTGACGGACCTGGAGCGGTATGTGCTATTGCAGATTTATGATCAGGCGTGGAAGGACCATCTGTACGCGATGGACCACCTCAAGGAAAGCATTATGCTACGGGCCTATGCGGAGAAGGATCCAAAGATCGAGTACAAGCATGAGGGCCACCGGATGTTTAACGAGATGCTCGAAAGCATTGAGGATCATGTGACGGATATTATTTTCCGCGTGCGGTTGGAGGCCGGCCAGCGCAGCAAGAGCATCTATAATGTCAGCGAGACCCAGCACGCCGATGTCAACCAGTTCGAAATGGCCCAGCGACAGCGAGCGGCGGCACAGGCCCCGCAGGGGGAGCAAAAGGTTAAACAGATCAAACTCGGTCAGCCCAAGGTCGGCCGCAATGATCCGTGCCCATGCGGCAGCGGCAAAAAATACAAAAAATGCTGCGGTAAGAATTTGTAACCTTAGTACTTTCCTCGGGATATGAAAGAAGTGCGAAATGACCCGAACATGGTCAGAGAAAATCTCTGAAAAGTTTGGCTTTAATTTGGGCCGTGAACTTCTGGAACGGGGTAACCATTCACAGGAAATTTTCAAAAAACGAAAGAAAAAGTTGCGCCCTGATTAGAGACCTGTTATGTCATGAGTCATGATAAACAAGGATGTGGTCATAGCTCAACTGTTGCAGCAAAATGCACAGCAGGCCGAACAGATTCGACTGCTCACAGAGGAGAATCAAAAGCTTCGCGAGCGCATTGCTCGGCTGGAAAAGAATTCTTCGAACTCCTCCAAGCCGCCGTCCACTGATATCACCAACCCGCAACCACCGAATGCCAAAAAGAAGAAGCGAAAAATTGGGGGTCAAAAAGGGCACCCCAACACACCCGTCCATTGTTCGACTTGGACGAAATTGACAAATGGTCATCCATAAGTTGCCCACCAAAGAGGTCGCACAGTTTATTCGTACCGCCCCCATTGAGGGTGTAGTGATAATTATTGACAGCCGGGGAGGTTTCGGATATACCCCACAGGGTGGAATGCAACTCTTCTGTCAGGTGGGATATGCTGATTCTGGTCATCTCACTCAAACAGCCATCGAATTCAACGGTTGGATTCGGGAACCATTGTGCAACAGGTTTAATTAATGGAGAATTGTTATGTTTAATAAAATGCATGTTCTGTTGGTGATTTTGATGATGGCGGCTGTGTCTTGTGCCGCTCCGACAAGCCCTTCTTTAGATCGTCAGAGAGATCAGATTAATTTGAGCACTTTGCTGGATGATATGCTGGATCGGTCGCTGATTGCGGAGTTTCCTGCCGTTGAGTTTTTGTGTAAGCAGGCCAGCAGTTATGACCGAGCCTCACTGACGCCGGGTAATCCTGAGTGGTTTGCGAACA
>JAGGWF010000228.1 GCA_021157685.1 Planctomycetota bacterium
GACGACAGAATACCCTTTTAAATAGTTCCTGTTGAAAATGGACCGTTTTTTCTTGCTGTCAGGAGCCCTTCTTTTCTTCTTCTGAATCGAAAAAGTAAAAGGAGTCCGTTACACCGGCATATCGCATCAGGCCCATGATTGAATAGGTCGTCGTTCTGGAGTTGGTACACTGTATCACTTTGTATGTTTGATTGCTGACACCACAAAATCCACCCTGAGCAATACCGTTGTTTGGAATTTGTAAATTAAGTATGTATCGAGCCGCATTACTTTTCTGCTCGGCCGTAGCCAAGCTGTAACCAAGCGCCTCAGCGGCTTGCAGTTCCAGAAGGACTGACCCGCCTGCACTGGGAACAGAGAATTCGGCCGGACCAAATCCACCATCATCACGCTGGATCGACACCATTCTTTTCAGAAAACATTCTGCTGCGTTAAAATACTTAACATCACCCGTTAATTTCCAGCCCGCAAGATTCGCTAAAGCTCCAAAATCATCATTATACCCATGCATAATCTCCCAGCCCTCAATGATATATTTCGTATCCCCCTTTACCGCTTTAAGGGTTTTCATATCCATTGGGACCTGGATATTGCCATCAGGCGCAAGGTGATATTTATTGTAATGGTCAAGTATCCGACAGCACGCATCTTTGTATTTAGAATCTCCTGTTATGTTAAACAGCCTGAAAAAGTAAAATGCTCCTCCACTTTGGAAAGATCCAAAGAACAGTGGATCCCAGGGAGCGTCATCCATACGAACAGTCCAGTAGGGATAGCCTTTTTCCATCGCAACATCAAGGAACCAGTCTGCAAATAATACGGAACGTTCAAGGTATTCTTTCTGGCCGGTATATTGCGACCAATCCAACATTGCCCAGGCTGCGGTCAGCGCATCTCGGGGATGCGCCCACATTGTCTGCGGTGTTTCCTCTCGCATAACCCCTCTCATCTTTTCATTGAATGGAGACACATACTGTAAACTGGCCAGATATTCCACGGCCCTTTGCCCAGAATCCAAATAAATCTGATCCGATGTCAGTTTATTTGCAATCATCATACACTCAACACAAAGCCCTGTCGGCCAGTTAGTCGTATATTCTAATACTTCATTGTTAATGTAATCATATTGACAGAGATACCGACCACAGTTGGCATTCCCTTTGTCCGTTACCTGATTTTTGACCAAGTAGTCAACGCCCGACAGCGCGGCTTCGATCGCTTCTTCTTTACTCACTAAACTCATTTTAGAAATACCTTATTTTGTTTTCTATTCTGGCTGATTCAGCTTGATCTGCATCATTTCTGGTCCAGTTTTCACTTTATGATATCTATTAACCAGCTAACCATTCAATTCTCTATAACTGTCTTGGCATCCATGCCATCTCGCTCAAATCGGACGGCTATTTTTCCTTTTGTCTGAAGCTCTTCTGCTTGCAGCATCGTTGCACTGTCATCAAACGGGAGCAAGGCGGTTACAGATCCGTCTGCTGTTGACGCCTTCAGCACATATCCCCCCTCAACCTTTTCCAGCTCTGCGACTGTACCGATCCGCTGTCCCTTGCGATGCACACGATAAAGTGTCACGAACTCTATTTGCTTTTGTTCATTCGGAGTCTTCGCCGTCAGGTGCCATTCCCTCAGCGTGACCTTCGGAAGAGGATTGGGATCGTATTGGTCAGTTTGCGTAAATGTCAGGCTCGCTGGTGCGAGGAAATCAACATTACACAGAACATCATCGTTGGTCACGGTAATGTGATGCTGACCGTCAACTGCAATCTCGTTGATCGCATGAAGCCAATACTCAAAGGTTGAATCCTGAGATGCAACAAGCCTGTCATATACAATGACAAGCTCTGGCTTAACAAATATGATTGCACGACTGTAACGCTCCAGCGGCTCTTCATAAGCCCCACCCGCCTCGCCAACAACAATATCGATTTCGGGCGTGGTCTTGAACGAAGTGATCTCCCCCACGGCCGTTGCCGGTCTTTTCCTCTGCCCCTTACCGTTGACGGTTATGTTGTTAACCGAACGGGTTGACCACATCCAATTACTGTGATGTTCACCTCCATAGTCATCTCGACGCCCCGTACGGATCAGCAACCGCTTGCCATAGCCCCACAACAGAAATGAATTATTGGCCTCGTATCCGTGGCTCATCGTTCCAAATGGATCTGACTTGAACACAACCTGTACGCTCTCTTTGGCATCGGTGATCTGCGTATTAAGATAAGCCCGTCCCGTCCCCTTGAACAGTCGCGACGCAGGCAGTTCGTCCGGCGACTGGGCTTCTATTGTGAGCTGTGCTCCTCGAATAAATCCGATATATCTCTTGCCATAGACCGGGCCACCAAGTTGATCAACATACCATTGCCAATATGAATTCTGTGCCTGAGCCGCAAAAACACTCATTAAAGTTCGATAGTCTTGAGCCTTTCTTCTGAAAACAAGATCACCAAAACCGTTTGCCGCCATGCCCGGCGGATAAAGATACATAGCATAATAGCCAACCTTACCGTAATAGGGCTTATCAAACGCATTGATTCCCATCGCTTCACGCATCACATCTATCCACCAGGTAAAACGTTTCTGATAGCCCAACCAATAATTAATTCCCTCATGCCAACCACCATCATCATCACTCCAGACCGGGTACACATTATAGAATACGTTCATCGCAAACCAGAGCCAGTCATCCGCCCCTTCGATCTCACCATGAAAAGCGATCGCCACCTCACCCAGAAAATGCCATGCTCGATTGCTGTGACTGTTGTAAGGGTTCCACAAATGCTCCGGGCAAAGATGGTTGTACATTTCTTCTCCGCGAACCTTCATCACTGCGCGGCATTTTTGTTTTTCCGCTTCAGTCAACAGATCGTTTACAAATGTATATGTTCGCGCAAAGTAATAATTATAAGGCATTCCCGCTTCATCATTATAAACAAAGCCGGTGCTTCCCTTTGGGTCCCATTCGGCACATTCCATGAGGAGCCGTTTTGCCAGTAGCCCGTATTTTTCATTTCCGCTGAGGATATAGGTAAAACCAAGCGTTGCGGCACTGTCAAGTACTTTGATGGTGTATTTTCGATTAGGCCACCACATCGAATACCATACTTCTGATTGAACAACTGTCCCCTCAGGGTATTTGGGAGGTTCTTCGGTAGAGGGAGGATCTTTCAAAATCTTTTCACACTCTTCGATGAGTCCGTTGTACTGACCTTTCATCTTGCCCTTTGAAAGTTTGACCAGCTTCCCAATATTTTCAGGGCGTAGAAACAAACGAGGGTGTGTTTTAGGGATTCGCGAAAGAAGCTCATCGCGGACAGGCAATGGCATTGTAACGGCCTCGTTTGCAATCGTGAATGTACGCGTCTTGCTCCACTGGGTATACTCACCCTTACTGTCCTGGCCCCGATACCGCCACCGATACTTCCCCGGCCTAAACATCTGGGGCGGACAATGAACATTAAACTCAAGATTTTCTACCGTATAGATAGAGCCTTGTTCCGACTTGCATTCGACCTGCCATGTCAGCCCACTCTGGGGCCTCCACACAAAACTGGGTGGATTAACCGCTGAAACCGCCCCTTCGGCCGGCCGATATCCCCACTCTCCCTGTTCAGCAATCCGTTCATCAAGCATAACGCCTCTGCAAATGGAAGTTAACATTACGATCGATAGTCCTATAGTCACCCATGTTTTATCTTGAAACATCCGCCGTTTTCCCTCTCGATCAAAAAAAGATTTACTCTTTCTATTTTGTTTCCTGCTCTGGCGGATTCAACTCCCAAATAATGAAGCTGAGTCCGATATCGCTTACTTCTGGCGATTAACCAGTATCAATCAATTCTCTTTAACTGTCTTGGTGTCCATACCACTTCACTCAAATTAGACAGCGATTTTCATTTGCTTTTACTATAATCCAAGTTACCAAAAAAACAACTATATATTTGCATTTTATTTAAGGGCCGGTACAATGTCACTTAGGCGATAAATTATTTACAGGGCTAATGATGGACACAACAAGACCCAAACCGAAAATATCTATATTACCCAAAAGATGAGATTTCAGAGAGGCGGCCATTGAGTTTTTTTCTCAAAAATGGCTAGTTGGCACACGGGTAGGTGAAATCAAAGCTAAATCCGGAGTAAACAAACAATGAATTTATGCTAATTTCGGCTCTACATGCACCATTACATTCACCGGTTGGGTCATCCGGTCGTGGAGGGATTGTTCGAGGGAATCTGCGATCCCGTGTGCTTCGGTGATATTTAGATCGGGAGCAACCAGGATATGAAGGTCAATAAAGACCTCCCGTCCCACGCTGCGGGTACGGAGTTTGTGCCAATCCAGAATTCGCTTTTCGGAGGCAATAATCTTTTCGATCTGTTCAACCGTCTTTCTGTCAACCGACCGTTCCGTTAACTCATCCAAGCAACCGCTGAACACTTTGACCGCCA
>JAGGWF010000200.1 GCA_021157685.1 Planctomycetota bacterium
GGCGAATTTACATATGTTGCTGATCAGGGCAATCCCACTTTTTACCGCGAAAATACGCTGTTCTGTGATAAGGTTGAACCGGTCAAGCTGGATAAATATGTGGGGGTTAAGAGCGTTCCTCTGGATAAAGGTATTTATGAACTGAGTCAGTTTTATTCTTATGAGGGCGAGGATCCCGTTCCGGCCTCTTTTCCGCGTCATATGACGGTTGACAAACTTCAGTTCCGTTCGTCTGCAGACCCCCAGGGAGAATATCTGCTGGTGGATGGATTTGGTCGTGGTGAGCATCTACACTATGATACGGGTGCCATTGTCACCTACAGTGCCATGGGGTATAAGTTTTTATTTGATGCGGATTATCTGTGTAAGAAATCCACGGATCACACACTGCTTAATGTTTGCCGGAATGGGCGAGCCGATGTCCGCATTCCTTCATACGCCGGTTTAACGAATTCGGTCGAGTTTGATGATTCGGCGTTTGCCAGCTTACTGATTCCTGATTACAGAGGCGTGGATTGGACCCGCAATATCTATTGGGAAAAAGAGAAGTTTTTTGTTGTGATCGATTCGGTCAGGGCCAAACAGAAGGCAGAGTATGTTTTGGACTGTACATGGAAGATGTTGGACAGGGGGCTCGAAGAGTACGACGGCCAAAACTTGGTCGCTAAAGCACCGTGGGATAAAGGCAAACATATTGATCCGGTTAGGAGCTTCCCGGAACAGACTTTTTGTCTTAAGAGTGTTGATGGTAACGGTTGGTGGAATCACCGCGTTAGCTCAGATGGAATCCCCAGCCATCGAATCCATCAGAGCCGCACAAAAAACATGAAGTTGGGGGATTATTGTTCTTTTCAAAATGTCTTTTATGTTCAGCGAAAAGATGAATCGGGGAAATTGGTTGATTATATGCCCCGTCGCTTAAATGACAGGGCCATGCTGCTGCTTGACTCCAACGACACCAAAACCTTATTGCTGGTTGACGATGCGGATTATGGCGATTATTCCTTAGGTGGAAAATTTGCTTCTATCCGCAGCAACCGTCTGCAAGGTGTAAAAGTAGACTATATCAAGCAAGCTGATGATTTGCTTTTCAACTCAACGGTTCCCGTTGATTTTTGTTTGAAGCGGGGCAATTTAACGATCATTTCGACAAAAGAAGGAAACTGCTCGATCCAAGGCATTGATCGGACTTTTACTTTTAAACAGGGAATTACCGAGTATTCCGACATAAATGGGCCTGCTTTTAGATTGTCCCTGGCGCCGACAGATTCTACGGAAAGTAGTGCCGAGAAGTCTTCTTCGGCCGCGACCAAAGAACTGCCGATTCAATGGCACAGCGATGCCACAGGATTTGATTACGGATGCGGCCGAGGAATCGCAACGGGCGACATAGACAATGACGGCAGAAATGATGCTGTTGCGATTTCAAGTACGGGAGATGTTTTTGCCTATAATGCTCATGGTGAACGACTGTGGCAGTATAAGATTTCTGCCGGAGCATTTTCCGTAGAAGTGGGCGATCTGGATCGGGACGGTAAAAATGAAGTCTTCATTGGCACCGGGGAGCACAGCATTGTTGTCCTGAATGGCCAAGGCCATGAAATCCGCACCTTGAAAGTGACACAGGAGCCGAGTTTGAGATTCGGATTTAGAAAAGGAGAACCGAGGACAATCACTGTCTTGCATATTAGAGATATCAATAAAGACGGGCGGATGGAGTTGATTGTTGGCGCTCGTTCCTGGCAGGCGCAGATATTCAATGATCAATACGAACGGCAGTGGTATTTTACAAATCTATATCATGGTGTTCTTGAACTTGATTTTACGGATATGGATAATGATGGAGTCGAAGATATCCTTGCGGCAACGCGTTATGGTCAGACACGCATACTCGATTCGCGAATCTCCGAAAAGCCCGGTGTGCCGGTTGTAAGTGTAAATACATATACAGCAGTTGGCGACACCTGTGTGGGGTGGACGGATATCAACAAAGATGGTGTCAAGCAACTGTTGAATGCTTCCAGCGGCGGCATACTCGCTTCTTTTAAAAGGCCTAAAGATTTAAAGGTGGATGGCGAAACGGCAGATCCGACATTTATCTATAAAAAGATCTGGAGTTTTGATAATTTTAGTTACAGCTATACAGATATTGAAGTGCTCCATCAAAAAGATGGCAACGAGCTGATCTTTGCCGCTTCCGAAACGGGTTATATTTATTGCATCAATCCGGCCAATGGGAAATTGCTTTGGGATGAGTGTCTTGGCAGTCTTGTTCGTACGCTAATGATCCACGATGATCAGTATATTCTGGCGGGTACGGAAAAAGGCGCCGTGTTTGTTCTGGACTCCAATGGGAAAGTTTTAGGGAACGCCAGGGTTAAAGGCGCTGTTGAGGAAATTAAGCTATTGGACGAAAATACCGTTATCGTTTTGGATACATATGCCAATTTGGCGTTGATAGAGATTGATGACATTTAATAATGCCGGATTGTCGAAAGGAATAGTAATATGAGCTTTTGTAAAGATTTTATTTGGGGTACCTCCACCGCGGCTTATCAGATTGAGGGCGGATGGGATCAGGACGGCAGGGGGCTTTCCGTCTGGGACGCACTTTGCAGACGAAAAGGGGCGATATGGAATGGGCAAAGCGGTGATCAGGCCTGTGATCATTATAACAGATACAAAGAAGACATCGAGCTTATGAGCCAAATGGGTCTTCAAGGGTATCGCTTGTCTATCAGTTGGCCAAGGATTATGCCTGGTGGTAAAGGTGCCGTGAATCAGAAAGGGCTGGATTTTTATGATGCGCTTATTGATGAGCTGCTTTCTAAAAATATCACTCCCTATATTACGCTGTTTCATTGGGATTACCCTTATGACCTCTACAAGACAGGCGGCTGGTTATGTCAGGAAAGCCCCGACTGGTTTGCTGACTATGCGAAAATTGTCGTTGAAAAGCTTTCGGATAGAGTCCAAAACTGGATGACTCTCAACGAGCCGCAATGCTTTGTGTTATTGGGTCATAAAGACGGATGTCATGCACCCGGAGATAAATACCACCGGGGTCAGATATTCCAGATTGTCCACAATACCCTTTTGGCACACGGAAAAGCGGTGCATACGATCAGAGAATTTTCCAAGACCAAAACCCACATTGGATACGCTCCGGTGGGTACCGTTCATATACCGGAAACCGAAACGACTGAGGACATCGAAGCGGCCCGCAGGGATATGTTTTCACTCGAAACCGATGGGATCTGGAGTAATGGCGTATGGATGGACCCCGTCTTTCTTGGTAAATACCCGGAAGGCTATCTCGAAGCGACCGGAATCCATCACCCCATCATAAAAGATGGTGACATGGAAATCATATCACAGCCGCTGGATTTTTTTGGCGTCAACACTTACAGTGGATCCTATTCCGCAGCAGAAAAAAGCGAACCCGCTTCCGATATCATTACTCGCCACTCGCCGACAGGAACCCACCCCAAGTCCATGGGCGAAACGGCCTTTGGTTGGCCCGTTACGCCGGAATGCCTTTACTGGGGGCCGAAATTTTTTTATGAAAGATATGGCAAGCCTGTCATCATTACTGAAAACGGTTTGGCGAATACGGATTGGCCAAGCATTGATGGCAAAGTACACGACCCGCAACGGATCGACTTTCTTGGCAGATATCTGCGTCAATTAAAAAGAGCGGCCGGTCAGGGTGTTGATATTCGCGGATATTTTCAGTGGTCTTTGCTGGATAATTTTGAATGGGCTGAAGGATACAGTAAACGCTTTGGACTGGTTTATGTAGATTACAACACACAACAACGGATTATGAAAGACTCGGCTTACTGGTACAAAGAAGTTATCGACACCAACGGGGAAAACCTGTAAGCAAAATTCGGAGTTTCTTCACGGCTAAGTAGTGCTGCGATCGTAAGTTTTGACTTTACTCGAGGGGATTTTTTACCCTCAGGGGCAGACTTATTCATCTTACCCATTAAGCAGCTCTCCTGTAGTATGCCAAGAGTCTGCCAAGCCATAGTGAAATCGCAATTAATAGATGGCCTTGTCATTCCATATAACTCCTTTGAAATAAAGAAGTTTGAGTCCGTTCCAAAAAGGTGGTTTATGGCAAAATGGTTGCCGCAAACCTTTAATATTAAGCCAATAACGCAGGTCGTTTTCGTTAAA
>JAGGWF010000032.1 GCA_021157685.1 Planctomycetota bacterium
TCTCAATCGTGCCGCCAGCAACAACATCTTCGATTTCATTATAG
Source organism: Planctomycetota bacterium (assembly GCA_021157685.1). GTDB lineage: Bacteria > Planctomycetota > Phycisphaerae > Sedimentisphaerales > Anaerohalosphaeraceae > 4572-13. The sequence goes on from JAGGWF010000032.1 coordinate 45, forward strand.
ACGACCAGTTTCTGTCCCGGACAGGGAGCGAACTGCGGCCTCTCAAAGCGAATTGTAAATCCGTTATCATCCGCTTCTATGACTTCGCACGAATGCGTTGAGCCACAAGACCGTAGTTTGCCGGACAGTTTTTGCCCGGCCTGCAATTGTTTTGGAATCAGCACATTGATTTCACTCGCACAGATAGTGTGATAGCTAATCTCATCTCGTGTGCCCAGCGTGACGGTGTTGGCTTCTGCGTCGATGCGAGCCACATAGACCGGATCGCCCGCCGCATAACCCAATCCTCGCCGCTGGCCAAGTGTGTAGTGAGCGACGCCCTTGTGCGTACCAAGGATGTTTCCGTCAATGTCCAGCAAATCGCCTGGCTTGTCGCCATCGATTAGTGCATCGCGGTAATCGCCCTCTCCGGCGAAACATAGTTCCATGCTTTCGGGTTTTTCCGCTACACCGATGCCGATATTGCGGGCGATGTCGCGGGTTTCGTCCTTGCTTAAATCCGCCAGCGGCAGGACAAAGTGCGGCACGCGATGCGCCGGCAGCCCATAGAGAAAGTAGCTCTGATCCTTGGCATGGTTGCGGCCGCGACGAAGTGTTGCACCGGTATCCGTTTTGACAATTTCTGCATAATGACCGGTAGCAAGGTATTGAATGCCGAATTCCTTTTCCACCAAATCCCAGATCAGCATGAATTTCAGGAAGGTGTTGCAGTCGGCGCACGGGTTCGGGGTTCGGCCCCGGCGGTATTCGGCGCGGAAGCGGTCGATGATGAGTTCGTTAAACGGAGCAGTGACATCAACAAAGTAGTGCGGCAGATTCATTTGTCCGCATACATATGCCGCATCCGCGCCGCAACATCCGCGGCTGTCCGTCCTGCACGCCACGGGAATACGCATCGTTACCCCCAGCACATCCCAACCCGCTTCGCGCAGCAGATGCGCGGCGACACTACTATCCACACCGCCACTCATCATCACCGCAATCTGCCGCGAAGCGTCGCCTTTCGGCTGCCATGAGGCCATATTCGACGAAATCAACTCGAGTTTGTAATCGTTCATGCGTTTGTTTGTTCCATTACTGCCCATGTTTTTTTGAGTAGTAATTCAACCGTATCATTTTCGGTGATGTCGATCCAATGAACATTGCGGAAGGTTTTGAACCAGGTGCGCTGGCTTTTGGCAAAGTGGCGGGTGTTGATTTTGATCCGCTCGACGGTTTCGTCCAGATCCATCTCACCTTTCAGATGCGCGATCATCTCAGCGTAGCCAATCGCCGCCACGGCCTGTGGGCTTAGTGGTTTATCCTCCGCCAATAGAGCCGCAACCTCATCGACGAGCCCCGCCTCCATCATGCGTTTGATTCGCAGATGCATCCGTTGACTCTCGATTTCTTTGGGTCGCTGCAATCCGATGACCAGCCAGTCGTTTGCAGGTTGGGCGTCTTCCCATTGCTTTTGGAATGAGCTGATTGGTTTTCCTGTCAGTTCGTACACCTCCAGCGCACGGACGATGCGTTTTTCATCATTGGGATGGATTCGTTCAGCAGCGGCCGGATCAATCACTGTCAGCCGATGATGGAGTTGGGTCAATCCCGCTTCTATGGCCTCTAATTTTAGTCGGTCCCGTATAACCGGGTTGGTTCCCGGCCCATCGAACAGACCGAATAACAGGGCCTTGATATACATCGCCGTTCCACCGACAGCAACGACTGGTTTACCGTGACCTTGAATATCCGCTACCGCCTGTTCGGTCATATCCAGAAATCGATCCACGCTGAACGATTCGCTCGGCTCAACAACATCGATCAGGTGATAGGAGATCAACTTTCGCTTTTCGGCGGGCGGTTTGGCGGTGCCGATGTCCATCCGGCGATAAACCTTCATCGAATCAACACTGATGATCTCCGCGTCGAGGACCTTAGAAAGTTCAAATGCCAAGGTGCTTTTACCCGAGGCCGTTACTCCTAAAATCAATATTTTCGAATTCAATGTTTCCACTGTAACTCTTTTTTATATAAACCGTTACGGTTACTTTAGAAGTGGCTGGAAATGCCGATGCCAATTATTTTTTCTGTTAAAATCATAATAATAATGTATGATAACACTCTAAAGGAGAAAAATCCAGACACGGTTTTACCCAATGGAAATAGACTCGATTAAAAAACACGAACAATCCTCTTCTTTGAGGTCGGCCTTGGCGGTTAAGGCGACTTTGGTTGAGCGGGTTCTGGCAGATCTGTTCGACAGGCAGACCGAAATTCCGCCCCAACTCAAAGAGGCGATGGAGTACATGATGACCGGCGGCGGCAAACGCATCCGCGCGGCGCTGGTGATGTGGGCCTGTGAGGTTATAGCCGGAAAGCTTAACCGGGATGCGCAAGTCGCCGCGGCCGCGGTCGAGATGGTGCATACCTATTCGCTAATACACGATGATCTGCCAGCGATGGATGATGACGATATGCGTCGCGGCAGGCCAAGCTGTCATAAGCAATTTGACGAGGCGACGGCGATTCTGGCCGGTGACGGTTTGCTGACGCTGGCGTTTGAACTATTGTCTGTTGAGGTCAAAAATTCCGATACGGCTGTGCGGATGATCCGAACACTGACCGAAGCGGCCGGACCGAGCGGGATGATCGCCGGACAGGTGGTGGATATGGATGGGCCGCATGTGAATGGCTCGATGGAACGACTCCAGTATATCCACATGAACAAAACGGCGGAAATGTTTGCCGCCTCGACCGTACTGGGAGCCATAGCCGGAGGGGCAAGCGAAGAACAACTTACCGCGATGATCGAGTACGGCATGAAGATCGGCTTGGGTTTTCAAATCGCCGACGACCTGCTGGACATCACCGCCAGCACCGAACAACTTGGCAAAACTGCCGGAAAAGACGCCGAACAGGGTAAACTAACCTATCCGGTACTGGTCGGAGTCGAAAAGTCCCGCGAGATCTTCGAAAAGCTCACCTGCGAGGCCGTCTGTGCCCTGCAAATCTTTGGCGATGAAGCCAGTGTCCTGCGCCAACTGGCCATGGAACTTTTGAACCGCACAAAATGACTATCAATCACCTAGCCCATTTCATACGCACGATGATAAATGGCGGTTGTGTTAAAGCCATCTTGTTACTCTGTACGCTTATCTGCGGATGTATGGGAAACAAGCCGGTTCAATTTGGTGCCGTGGCGGATGTGCAGTATGGTAATAAGCCGACCGTAGGGTTGCGACATTATGCCAAATCGCTTCCAGGCCTGGAACATTGCGTGTCCGATTTTAATCAGAATGAGCTTGCATTTGTGATCCAGCTTGGCGACTTCATCGACGGTGGCCCGAACGCCGCGGCGGAACTTCGGACACTCAAGGGCGTTTATGACCAACTGACGATGCCGCATTATCATGTGCTGGGCAATCATGACTTTTCAGGGATCGACCGCACTTCGACAATGGATACCCTTGGGCTGCGACGAGGGTATTATCGTTTCGATCTACGCGGCTGGCGATTTATCGTGCTGGATACGCAGGATGTTGCGCTGCAGGGCGGATGGGCCAAGGACAGCCCACAGTATCAGGCGGCCGTGCAAATACTTGACGCCCTGAAGGTGGCCGGAGCGCCGAACGCCCAAAACTATAACGGCGGACTCAGCGACGAACAACTCGCTTGGCTGGAGGCCGAATTGGCCGAAGCCGACAGACAGAAAGAAGCGGTTATTGTTTTCGGCCATCTGCCGCTGGCGCCGATCGGCGAAAAACATACGCTCTGGAATGCGCCAGCCGTCATGTCACTCCTGGAAAAATACGATTGCGTGAAGGCCTATTTCAGCGGCCATGACCATCGCGGTGGTTACACCCGGCACAATGGCATTCACTATGTCACACTGGAGGCAATGGTCAATGCCGCTGACAAAGACGGGGCCTGGGCCACGATAACGCTTTCCGAGAAACAAATCACTATTAAGGGTCTCGGCGCTGTTACCTCCCGGACACTTTTGTTGGACAAATAAAAAGCCCTTAGGCGGTCTGATATTTAAAGACTGGAATTGAATCTTTCCGGTAGGTCTCTTATAATGGGCTGCCCATGGAAAATGTATCGAAATATTCTGTTGGTATCGTTCAGACACAAACGGTCCGGATCGTTGAGGCGAGTGCCCCGCTGCAGTTGAAATGCGGCAAGACGCTCGGGCCCATTGATGTCGCCTACGAGACCTATGGTCGGCTCAATGAGCAAAAGGACAACGCCGTTTTAATCTGTCATGCACTCAGCGGGAATGCTCACGCCGCCGGTTTTCATAGCCCCGACAACAGCAAGTCCGGCTGGTGGGATGTGATGATCGGCCCCGGCAAGCCCATTGATACCAATCAATACTTTGTCGTCTGTTCAAATTTTCTCGGCGGCTGCAGCGGCACAACCGGCCCTTCGGATGTAAACCCTGCCACGGGCCGGCCTTATGGACTGGACTTCCCGATCATTACGATCGAAGACACCGTTCATGTGCAGAAGCGACTGCTTGAGACACTCGGTATCAGTCATTTACTGGCAGTTGTCGGCGGCTCAATGGGCGGGATGCAGGTATTGCAATGGTCTATTGCCTATCCAGATTCTGTCGATGCCGCCGTCTGCATAGCGTCCACCGTCCGGCTGAATGCCCAATCCATCGCATTCGATGCCGTCGGCCGCAATGCAATCCTAGCCGACCGCAACTTCGACAACGGACAGTACCACGGCCATGAACTGCCCAATCGGGGACTGGCTATCGCCCGGATGATCGGGCACATTACCTATTTGTCCGAGGAATCAATGCGGCAGAAGTTTGGACGCCAGTTGCGTGCGGCTGATGAATACAATTACGACTTCAATTCTGAATTTTCGATCGAAACCTACCTGGACTATCAGGGACAAACATTTATCGAGCGCTTTGATGCAAACTGCTATCTGTATGTCTCTAAGGCAATGGATTACTTTGACCTGACACAGGAATACGGATCTCTGCAAAAGGCCTTCGCCAATTCGAGCTGCCGGTTTCTGATTGTCAGTTTTTCCAGTGACTGGCTCTTTACACCCGGGCAATCCGAAGAGATCGTCAAAGCCCTTGGGGCCGAGGGCAAGGAGGTGTCCTATTGTAATATCTACTCCCCTTATGGGCATGACGCTTTTTTACTGGAAGACCAAACGCTGGGCAAACTGGTGGGCGGTTTTATCAACGCAAGCTGGCATCACAATAAACCCTCCGTGCGATGTGTCACCGAACAGTGTGCGATTCCGGCACAGACCGAGGACATCAATCGGGCTAAACGGGTGCGTGTGGATTACAAACTGATTAATCGGTTGATAGCCCCTGACAGCCGAGTGCTTGATCTCGGTTGCGGCAATGGAGAATTAATGTGTCGGCTGATACAGGGCAAAAATGCGACCGCCGAAGGTATCGAGCTGGACGAGAACCTTGTGATTCATTGTGTTCAGCGGGGGTTGTCCGTTGTGCATCGTGACATCGAACGCGGGTTGGAGATGTATCCCAATGAGACCTTTGACTATGCCGTGCTGTCGCAAACCATCCAGACGCTGGATCATCCGCAAAAAGTGCTGCTGGAACTGCACCGTGTTGCAAAAAAAGTGATTGTTAGTTTTCCAAACTTCGGACACTGGTTGTGTCGATCTCAGCTGATGTTTAAAGGGATCGCCCCGCAGACTAAACAGCTTCCTTTCAGATGGCACAACTCACCCAATCGGCACTTTTTTACACTGAAAGACTATGATCATTTTTGTGCAGAGTTGGATATTAAGGTTGAGCGGCAAATTCCTCTAGGAAAGACCACCCATCTGCCAGCGTGCATACCAGCGAACCTGTTCGCTACTCAAGCCGTTTATGTAACCAGCAAGTATGGCACAGACTCATAACCCCCACCCAAACCAGTATCGCTAATCCGGGCAGGCAACAGGTCATTTTTTCGGTCACAGATGAATTCCACAATAGCCAATTTCATTACATATCTGACGCAACCGCTCCCACAGCTTTTTATCGTCTATGGTGGAAACCACCAGTGGAAACAGAACGCAATCCTCATGGAACAAGTGTTCTCGAAGTAACGGGCATAAATAACGCACAGTTGACAGAAGCCGGGTCTGAAACTGACTAAACGGCATCTTCTCAAATACCATAATCAGCTTGATCAGGTCATCGACCGCCACCTGAATATAGGTATGTTCACTCTCGATTCGGCAGAATAAACTTTCCCATCCATGCGCTCTCAAGGCAGGAAACAGGACATCATCTTCACGCCCAATATGCTCTTCTAATGAGTTCAAGTGCTCGGCAATATGACTGAGCCGCATCAATTCGTTGCTGGTAGAAGGTAAATGTGAAGCTTGTTGAAACTGGACCGCGATCTCTTCGAGTTCCGCCAGAAAACATCGAAGCATTTCGTGTTCAGCCATTACTTTTCGCAGGACATGGTAATCCGGAAGACGCAAGCGAAGACTAGACTTTTCCCCTTCAGTAATCCCCATCATAATAAAGAGTGTCGAGATCTGCTGGATTCTTCGAGGAGGAATTCCATTCCGCATCAAATTGTGCTCAGCCCGCGCAAAATCCAGCTGGGACACAGAGTCCATCAATCGGTTAGCCTTCCTCCTCAGAATATCTTTGTCTTTGCCATTAGAGAGCTCAATCAAAAAATGGTCAATTCCTCGGCGAGATTTTCATTTCCTTGCTTATCCATAACGCCTCTCCTGTTGCTAAACCACATTCACTAATTACTACGCTCACAGGACTTTTAAGGGGTAAAAAAATGGGTGAAATCAAAACCCGGGAAATAACATAAGGAAGTTTTTTTATAAGCGGGATGCAGCGACCGTTGCACAAAAAGCCATCGCCGCCGTTTCGATACGCAGAATGTTTCTGTTTATCATAACACCGGAAGCATTGTTCACCACAAGTAACGCCAATTCATCATCACTAAGTCCACCCTCGGCGCCAATGACGATGGTGCAGTCTCGCCCGTCTTTGACAGAAAATAAATCGGAAGGGGTTATTCCTTCCGGATCGCCGTATACAAGCAGACTTTGGGAGTATTTGTCAAGGAGTGAATCCAATGTTGCGGGAAATTTTTCGGGACCGCTTATCTCAGGCAAAAACAAACGCTTTGACTGCTTTGCCGCGGCAATCGATCTTTTTCGATAGCGTTCAAGGGCTGTATCCTTACCCAGTTTAACGGTGCGTTCGAACTGGACCGCAGCGATGTGATCCACTCCCAGTTCAGTGCATTTTTCGACCAGCCAGTCGAACCGCTGACCTTTTGCAAAACTGACAGCCAAAATGATCCGCCCAGTCGTCGCAGGAGGGATACTTGTAATCTTTTGTGCCCGAACAGCAGTCCGTTTCTTATCGATTCGCTCGACAACCCCTTCGGCAAGCGTTCCCCGGCCATCGAAAAGCTCAAGCGGCGTGCCCTTCTTAGCCCGCAGAACCCGGCAGAGATGATTGGACTCAACCGGATCGAGAAAAGATTCTGTGTCGATTGACTCACAGTAAAAACGCATTTGAAAAAATTCCCCTGAAATAGACTGAAATAAGAAATCGCTTGTTTTGCCTACTAAACCATATACCCTTAAGGGTAGAAATCCCCGCAAGTAAAATCGAAACTTATGATCACTACACTATTTGGCCGCGCAGAAACTCCGAATTTTAAATCGTGATCAGTATAGAAAAGCAAACCATCTATGTCTACCAGGAAAAAACCGGATTGAGGACAGAAGGGATTGGTCCGATAATATAGAAACGCACAAGAACAAACACCCCGACACAATTGTGCTTATGAAGTTTTTCAACAATGTCTGATCAGACATCCACTTCCAGCGATGGGGCCTGCTGTTCGCACTTCAACAATTCCTGAAGCAAATCGTTGTAAGCAGCAATACTGTCTCCACAGCTAACCTTTTTTTTCTCAGGCGCAGAAACCGTGTTGATCGTGCTGCATTCCCTGCACCGCACCCGTTTGCCCGCGTACTCATCAGACACACGGTAACCGCGTCCACACTTGATGCAATCAAACTTAATCATAGTAATCCCTGAACTTATCCTTGTTCTCTCCAAAAAACTCTAACCTTCCGCTTGTCATAGTAACGGAAAGCGGCAATTTGTTACGCTAAAAAACCTGACTTTTTAATTTTTTCTAGACACCAAGCCATATATTTTTCGGATAACCCTATTTCTAAAAAGTGGTTATGCCGAAATAGTAAAACTTTCTATGCCGACAAAAAAACCCTGCTTTCTGATAGCAGGGTTTGAAATAGTAAAACTCATCAGTACTAAGATATTTTTTGGCTCTAGTTGACTAAGATGTCAATCTTTTTACCTCGGAAACTAACGGTGCCATCAATTTTTGCAAAAATCGTATAATCCTTGCCCATGCCAACATTAAAACCCGGATGAAATTTCGTGCCGCATTGACGAACAATAATCGCTCCGGCCTTGGCAAACTGCCCGCCATAGAGCTTTACGCCGCGATATTGCGGGTTACTGTCTCGTCCGTTTCTGGTAGAACCACCTGCTTTTTTATGAGCCATAATCGAATTCCTGTGCAAAAAACTGCGATTTACTTGTAAATTGTCTCGTTCCGCTAACAAGAATCGCACATTGTAGCGATTTTTAGCGGGCCCGTCCAGAAAAAAAATCTGAAAAATTAACCCGTATTAAAAAACAACTGGGATTGCAAACGATTTCCGCCATGATGTAGTAGTGTGTAAACATGGCTGTTGTTTGAGTTTTGAATTAAAAATGACCACGATTGTCCGCAAACCCGATACCCTCGAAAAGCTGGAAATTCTTAGTGCCGATGCGCAGTACGATCTGGCCTGTGCGTGCGGGTCAGTCAAGCGACAAACATCGCAAACGCGACGGTGACGACAAGTGAATCTATCCGTTCACGCTAGCCCGTGGCGGCAAAACGAGCATCTTCAAGATCCTTCTGAGCAATATCTGCATAAACGACTGCAAGTACTGTCCGCTGCGTGAAGATACCGATATCCGCCGCTGCACACTGAGTGCCGAGGAAACGGTTCGGGTCTTTCTGGACTATTACCGCCGGAAAAAAGTGTTTGGCATTTTTATCAGCTCTGGCGTGATCGGCACGCCCGACAATACGATGGAGCAAATCAACCGCATCGGGCACATCCTGCGGTATCGACACGCGTTCACCGGCTATATGCACCTGAAGATCATCCCCGGCGCGTCCAAAGCAGCCATTGCTGAGGCGGTCTCGCTGGCCAAGGCCGTGTCGCTGAATATCGAAACGCCGGGAGCTGACAATCCGGCCAGGGGTTCGTACAAAAAGGACTACCTGCGGGATATTATCGAGCCGATCAAATATATCAGCCAGTTAACGGCCAAGGGATCCCGTTATCAGCGGGTTCAGCAGACCACGCAGTTCATTGTCGGAGCCGCGGCGGAACCGGATCGGCAGATCGTTCGGTATATGGGCGGCCTGTATGAGCGGTTAGGGATGCATCGTGTCTACTTCATCGCGTACCAACAGAGACTGGGGCATTCGGATCTGCCTGCCGAGCGGACGCTGCAGGACCCCGCCGCGGTACTGACGCGGGAACACCAGCTGTATCAGGTGGATTTTTTGATGCGCAAATACGGCTTTAAGGACAGCGAGCTTTTTTTTGACACCAAGGGACACTTGTCGCTAACCGAGGACCCCAAGGAGACTTGGGCGAAGATGCACCCGGAGTTCTTCCCGCTGGATATTAATAAGGCCGATAAACTCGAACTGCTCCGCGTACCGGGCTTGGGCCACATCATCGTCAACCGCATCCTGAAATACCGCCGGAGCAAAAAAATCCACCGTCTCGAAGACATCGCCAAACCCGGAAAACTGCTCAACAAAGCGAAACAATACCTGAACTTTTAAGTTGTCAGACGAAGGGAATGAAAATTTAGATTGCAGTGAGATGCCAGACGACTGCGGCCAGAACGCCGAGGAGGAACAGCAGCAATGCAGACAGCTTGACCAGTGTGGGCAGCATCCGCCCATCCTCCCGCTGGACCTGAATGTGGCCTTGTGTGTCCTGTCCCGAAACGGGCTGGAGATGGATACTGGCAGCATAATCCGGGGCTACCCTACGAACGACCCTGTAGAAAAAGCGGATAAGATAACAGATAAAAATGGTTCCACACCAGCCGGTTACCCATGTACCATAATACCCGGATAAGGCCCCAAGAACACCGCCACCGCTGCAAATCCCCAGATAGCCCCAGCGAGGAATGCGCGCCCAGAAACTCTTTTCGGAAACAATTTTTGGAACCGGTGTCTGTTGGATCTGTTGCTGGACCTGGTTGAGAACATTCTCGTCAGCAATCGGATTGCTGGGATTGACAACCGTACTGCTCAGTTTCAGCAGGGCCGCATGAGTTTGCTCGTATTCGTTTTGCTCGGAGTGCTGCTGCCGGGCCTGAGTTGAGATATGCACAACCCCAAAGACCCCGATACAGGCCCCCAATAAGGCCCCAAACAAGGATAGTGCTTGTATAAACTCTTTGTCTTCGCGTCTTATCGGCATGATACACCTCTACATAATGCTATCCGAGTAAAACATAACAAATGTTTGAGGTCTGTGCCGAACGCGAGCACAATTTTACGCTTCGATTTTCATGGCAATCTTTAGCTATAATGCCCAAAATCATAAAGGCGATTGTGGTAATCGTCACCATGGAATTTGGCACTGCACTGGCCGCTACAACGCCTCGATCTTGTACATCCGAACACCATTGGGCTCAAGTGTGACGGTAACCACCGCATCCAAAGAATGCCACTTGTTCGGAACCACATCGAGAATACGCATTCCGGCCGGGAACTCTGACAACTGAACCGTAACCGCTTCTTTCGAAGAATTCACCAGCAGGATGTAGCGGTTGTCGCCGTACTGAATGTTGCGGAACTTGATGGACGGCTCGGTGTACCATCTTCTGTACTTGTTCCATTCAAAGGTCTTCGGACCGTCGGTGATCTCCATCTTGACATCGGTCCTGTTATCGCCCCAGAGGAACACCCGGTCGAGCTTGCCGTTGATACGTATCTCATGTCAGGTCGCGAAGATGTTTTCTCGACAGCAGACGGATACCACTGAAGACGATGGAGAAAAACAGGACGCTGATGACAAGCCGGGCATCCAGGCCTCCGAACGCCACTCCCAACGCCGTTCCTGCGGCGGGCGGATGTTCGGTATTGATAATGACCATGATAAAGATCGCCAGTCCGACGGAAAATGCGTGAATCCCTGCCAAAGCAATAAAATGGTCCGGAATAGGCAGTATGCCAAGCAGCCAATAGCCCGCGAAGCCGCATGCTAACCCTACGATGTGTCCGCCAATGACATTTCGTGGCTGAGCGGTAATTTTATCCGGCATGGCAAAGACAACAAATGCCGTTGCTCCGAGCGAGGCGATGATGATTTCTTCTCCCTGTTCCAGGAAAACTAAAACGCAAAACAGCGACGCCGTGGCAAGCAGACTCTGAAAGACATAATTCCTCCAATGCCTCTTGACGATTCGCAATTCATCTCTAACCTGTCGCACCATAAAAAAACACCTCTTCTCAAGAATATATTTCAACCAGTTGCGCCGCAATGCCTTGCGACAAAGATAATTCGACATTAGTAGCTAATAATAGCCAAAAAAATCCCAAAAGGGTGTGGCTAATGAAAAATATATTTGAAATCTAGGATATTCTGTTTGCATTCACTGCGGTATTCCGCATATAATGTCCTTTGTTGATTTTTAGAGAAAATGTTGCATATGCAAACGAGAAGTTACGGAGTGGTCTAAAATGCTGGAAGAAAATCCACAAATACTTACAGTGAAAGAAGTTGCGGAGTTTTTACGTGTGTCGGAGCGAACCGTTTATGACTGGGCGACTTCCGGGACGATTCCCTGCGGAAAGCTTGGAACCACCTGGCGATTCAAGCGGTCTGAGGTCGAAAAATGGGTCAATGAACAGCTTTCGACTTCCTCTAAAAAGAATGTAACTTTCTCGCCGATCGAAATAGGGGCTATTCTTGACCCGTCGCATGTCATGCTGCTGGAGACTGACTCCAAAGATGTTGCTCTTTTGAACATGCTCGACCGGCTTTCTGAAACAGGTACTGTTTCGGACCAATCCGCCGTTACAGAAGGCATTTTCCAGCGTGAAAAACTGATGAGTACCGGTATTGGTCTGGGAATTGGGATACCGCATGTCCGTATGGACGGTATCGATACGCTAGTGATGGCAGTTGGCGTCAGTACCAGCGGTATTACCGATTATGAATCGCTGGACGGACAGCCGGTTCATCTGATTTTCATGATTTTAGCCGGCAAGGACCAACATACCCTTCATATCAAAACGATGTCGGCGATTAGTCGGCGGATCAAAAATCCGGTGTTGCGTGAAATGGTTATGCAAGCTCGTCAGCCGGAGATAATTTACGATTTATTGGCAGGTGAAACAACGGTATGACACACATTTCCTTAGCGATGGTAGAGATTCGTCTTGGCGTACTCGTTTTGTTGGGATTGGGCGTCTTGGGCGGTGCGCTGGGAGCATGGTTCTTCCAGAAAATTAAAGTCCCGCAAGTCGTCGGATATATTGCTTTTGGTCTGCTCATCGGCAAAAGCGGTTTTGGGTTGTTGCGGACAGAAGATATTGAAAACTTTGGTTCGTTTACATGGTTTGCTTTAGGGATCATCGGTTTTTTGGTTGGCGGCGAGCTGAAGATTGACACATTTCGTCAATACGGCAAGCAGTTTATTCAAATTCTCCTTTGGGAGGGGATTTCCGCGTTTTTAATCGTTTCGGCCTGCACCTTTGGCGTGGTTTTCTGGCTGAGCGGAAGTGTTCCGATTTCGCTGGCCGCGGGGGTGGTGTTGGGTGCGATTGCCTCCGCGACAGATCCCGCATCCACGATTGATGTTCTTTGGGAATATCGAGCGCGGGGCGTTTTGACCACGACGATTATTGCGATTGTCGCGCTGGATGATGCGCTGGCAATGACACTGTATGGGATCGGAACCAGTTGCGCTGAAATGTTTTTAGGGCAGGGTAACAGAATTCTACATCATTTATTGAAAGTTTTATATGAGTTGGGTGGATCCGTACTCTTCGGCTTATTGTGCGGCGGGCTAATGGTGCTTTTGCTCCGTTATGTCTATCAGAAAAAAGAACGCATGTTGGCTATTGGCATTGGGATGCTTTTGTTGATCATCGGGGTTTGCGGCGCTGTGAACCTGGATGTGATACTTGTAACGATGTCGATGGGTATGCTCCTTATTAACCGAACACCGCATCGAAGTGAAAAACTCTTTGAGTTGGTTCGCAGTTTTTCCGGGCCAATTTATGTAATGTTTTTCGTACTGGTGGGCGCTCGTTTAGGCATTGGCAGTATGCCTTGGTGGGCCTGGACATTGGTTGCTCTTTATGTTGCGGGACGCAGCACAGGGAAAATTTTCGGCTGTTACATGGGGGCCCGATTGTCCGGTGCGACCGAAACTGTTCGCAAATACAGCGGCACGGGCATTCTGGCGCAAGGCGGCGTCGCGATTGGGCTGTCGATTATGGCCAGCCACCATCTGGGGGACATCCAGATTACGGACAACATTTCTCTGGGTGAGATGATTGTCTCCATCGTAACCGCAACCACTTTCATTGTCCAAATCATTGGTCCGACCATGACCAAATTCAGCATTCGATGGGCTGGTGAAAATGACCGAAATATCACCAAAGAAGATATGATGGAAAAACTGACCGTTGCTCAGGCCGCCATTCGCGGAATTGAGCCGCTGCATCTGACCGATCAGATTGCCTCTGTGGTTCAGCGATTTTCTCTGGGAGATCGTTTGGTCTATCCGATTGTTGATGCGGATGGAAAAATGGCTGGTACAATCACACTATCTCAGCTGAAAGATATTCTGCTGGACAGTGACTGCTGGGAATGGATGGTTGTTCAGGACATTTTGGTTCCCGGGAGCAAGGTCATCGGTGAAACGGCTTCGCTAAAGAAAGCGATGGTTGTCCTCGAAGAAACCGGGGCCGAACAGTTAGTGGTTCTGGACGCTGATAAAGTACCAACCGGAATGCTGGACGCCCGACAGATTCGCAAAGCCGTTGAGCGGGAGCGGTTGAATTTGTTGGCAGTGGGATAATAATATAGCTGGAAATGCAGGGGATCTGTAGCTTTGGGTACGAAGAAAAAAGGTGTCTTTTTTATCTTCGGTGGGCCGCGTGTGGATTCAAAGGACTGTGGTGGGGCTTTAAAATTCTGTTTTTGTCTGGCTGTTTGCGTTGGCTGGTTCATTTTAATTTCTTTCATTGAAAAATAATAGCGGGTAATAAAATAAGGTTTCTTTTTTGGTTTCGGCGGACCCCGACCCGCTTCAATGCTCTCAAAATACTTCAAAATACTTTCGCTGACTATCATTTGCTTAACCCCCGTTAAGTGCCATCTCTACTGTGAAAGTTATTATAGCCGATCCGGGCTTATATGTCAATGAAATATCAAGAAAATATGAAGTCTCCTGTAGTATTTCTTTGTTTTATCTGTATATTCTTCTATACCATAGATATTATCGGGTGTAGTAAAACCATTTTTTCTTTTGTGCGTAACTTTTTATGACTTTTCGATCCATTACGGCCCTCAAAGCAAGAATTTTGGGGCCACAGAGAAAATAGCACTTGACTCTGAGCTCTTCATAGGTGGTTCAGTTCCTTCATTTTAAGATTCCACTACTCAGTTGCCGAATTATTTGACCTTTTTATTTGATACGTTTGATGAATTTGGTTTCGTTGATAACTTCGATATTGAGTTTTTGGGCTTTTTCGAGTTTGCTTCCGGCGTTTTCTCCGGCGATTAACAGGGCGGTCTTTTTGCTGACGGATGAGCTTGTTTTGCCGCCGTGGTCTTTGATCATCTGCTTGATCTGCTGGCGGGTGAGGGTTTTTAGTGTGCCGGTAACGACAATGGTCATGCCTTCAAGTACATTGGACGCTTTTTCTTTCGGTGCCGACGGTTTAACGCCTGCGGCGAGCATGTCGTTGATGACCTTGATATTGTCCGCATCGTGCAGGTAGTCGTAAATGCTTTCGGCCATGACCGGGCCGATCTGGTCGATGCTTGTCAGTTGTTCAGCGAAAGCATCCATTAGCGCATCGAGCGAGCCGAATTCATCGGCGAGGATTTGTGCGGACTGGCCGCCGACATTGCGAATACCGAGTGCCGCGATGAGCCGCCAGAGCGGTTGGGTCTTGCTGGCGGCGATACTGTCCATGACATTGGCGGCGCTCTTGTCGGCCATTCGTTCAAGCTGGGCGAGTTGATCGAATCGCAGCGTGTAGATATCGGCGAATGTTTTGACCAGTTCTTTATCGACAAGCCGGGCAATCAGGGAAACCCCGAGTTTATCGATGTTCATCTGCCCCTTGCCGACAAAGTACTCCAACTGCTGTTTCAGTTGAGCCGCGCAATTGGGGTTGACACATCGCAGATAGACCCCGTCTTGGTCTTTTTGTACTTGGCCGCCACAGGCGGGGCACTGGACAGGTATCTCAAATGGCTTGCTCTCGAACAAATCCCGCTGCTTGACAATGGCTTCGACGACCTGCGGGATGATCTCGCCGGCCTTTTCGATGATGACGGTATCGCCGCAACGGACATCCAGCCGGGCCAGTTGGTCAAAGTTATGCAGGGTTGCTCGTTTGACAGTTGTTCCGGCCAGTTGAACGGGTTTTAGATTGGCAACGGGTGTTAATGTGCCGTTTTTGCCGACTTGTACCGTGATGGATTCCAGAATGGTTTCGGCCTGCTCGGCGGCGAATTTATAGGCGATGCACCACTTGGGGGCGCGGCCGGTGGTGCCGAGGATGTCGTGCTGGTCGTATTGGTTGACCTTGATGACGAGCCCATCGATCTGGTAGTCCAATGAGTTTTTGGTTTTTTCTCGCGAATGACAAATCGTGATAATATTGTCGATAGTCTTGGCTTTTTCGACTTGATTGACCGGCAGTCCGAAATCCCTGAGCTTTCCCAGTGCATCATCGTGCGTCTGGGCCAGTGGTGCGCTGGCTTGCCCGACGGAATAGGCAAAAAATGCCAGCTTGCGTGTGGCGGTGACGCGGGCGTCCAGTAGTTTCAGTGATCCGGCGGCAGCGTTTCGCGGGTTTGCGAATTCCGGCTCGCCCGCATCGACACGCAGGGCATTCAGTTTCGCGAAAGCCTTTTTGGGCATATAGACCTCGCCGCGAACTTCCAGTACTTCCGGGATATTATCGCCTTCGAGTGTCAGGGGAATCGCGCGGATCGTGCGGATGTTGCCGGTTACGACATCGCCACGGTTGCCGTCGCCGCGAGTGGCGGCGCGAACCAGTAAGCCCTTTTCATAGCGTAAGCTAATGGCCAACCCGTCAATCTTCGGCTCGACCGTGTAATCGTAGGTGACAGATTCCAGTCCCTTGGCGACGCGCTCGTCGAATTTTTGCAGCTCGTCTTCGTTGTAGGTATTATCGATGCTGAGCATGGGGACGGCGTGGGCAACGGTCTCGAAGCCGGCGACCGGCCGCTCTGAGACCCGCTGGGTCGGTGAGTCTGGTGTGACCAGTTCCAGATGCTCGGCTTCAAGTTGTTTGAGCTCGGAAAACAGTGCATCATACTGCTGATCCATGATTTCAGGGGCATTCTGCACATAATACAGTACATCATGCCGCCGAATCTCGTCACGCAACTGCTCAATCTTATTTTTTATGTCATTTTTCATCTTTTTTGCCGCAACAAATCTCCCTTATTATACATCTTAATAAGCAGATGTAAATTGTCAGTTTGAGGTTTGTGGTGTTCAGCTGGGGCATTGATTTTTTCGGGAGTTCATATGAAAGTTAAAAGTATCTTATTGGGCATACTTATTGTGATTGCTTCATTATTCCTTATCGCTGCTGTCGGTATTGACGTTCTTGTTGAGAATAAGGCTTTTCGGGCTACTGTGAGTGGTCGGATAACGAACACAGAAGGAAATCCCGTAGCCGGGGCCTCTACGGATGATCTGTCAATTGTTGTGGGACAAAATGTTGTTGAGAAATATTAACGACTGAGGACGCCGGAGATGCCTATTTTTTTTGTGCTAATTCAAATCAAAGCTAAGGGGCTGTCAGAAAACAAACACGGCACTGTTTTTCTGCAACAATCGCTTTTTCGTGTTCCTCGCCACTATTTGAGTGGGTTTTCGAGAAACGAATTGCCTTATTTATTTTTCTACGACCCCTAA
>JAGGWF010000197.1 GCA_021157685.1 Planctomycetota bacterium
ATTACGGATGCCGATGGAAAACCGATGGCATTGGTTGAAGACGGCGACGGTGTGATCTTCTTTAACTTCCGTGGCGACCGGCCGCGCGAGATCACGCGGGCCTTTGTGGATGATCCGTTTGAGGGTTTTGAACGGGGCGCGAAGCCGAAGGTTCACTATGTCTGTATGACCGAGTATGACGCATCGATCCAGACGCCGGTGGCGTTTGCCCCGAACCGGGATATGCCGAATATTTTTGGTGAACTGCTCAGCCAGCTTGGCCTGAAGCAATTTCGCTGTGCGGAAACGGAAAAATATGCTCATGTAACCTTCTTTTTCAATGGCGGACGGGAAGAGCCGTTTGACGGCGAGGATCGGAAAATTATCCCGTCACCGAAGGTTAAGACCTATGATATGCAGCCGGAAATGAGCGCCAATGAAGTTTGCGAAGAAATCCTCAACCGGCTGGACAGCGGCAAATACGATGTGGTTATCTGTAATTTTGCCAACCCGGATATGGTCGGTCATACCGGTGTACTCGAAGCGGCTGTTACGGCTTGTAAGACGGTGGATGCTTGTGTGGGAAAAGTCGTGGATAAGACCCTCGAACTGGGCGGCAGCGCTGTGATTCTGGCCGATCATGGCAACTTTGAGCGAATGTGGGATTTTGAACACGATATGCCGTACACCGCTCACACGGTTGGGGATGTGCCGTTTATTGTTGTCGATAAAGTATTCAAGGGCCGTAAGATGGCCAAAGGCGGCAAACTGGCCGATGTGGCACCGACAATGCTGGAAGTCATGGGCATCGAAAAGCCCGAAGAGATGACAGGCAAAAGTTTGCTGCTGTAATTCAATAAAATAGCAATTAGCCACAGAGAGCACAGAGGACTCAGAGAAAAATATGTAAATAATCTCTGTGAACTCTGTGTCCTCTGTGGCAAGAAGAACAAAGATTTAACCCATGGGTAAAATAGCGGTTCTTGATGACAATATGATTAACATGATCGCAGCCGGCGAGGTGATCGAACGACCGGCTAGCGTTGTCAAGGAACTGCTCGAAAACAGCATTGACGCCGGAGCATCTAAAATTGTCGTTGAGGTCGAAGAGGGTGGCCGCAAGCTGATCCGCATTATCGACAATGGCTCAGGGATGGACGCCGCCGATCTGGCCCTGGTATTTGAGCCGCACGCGACCAGTAAGATCCGTGTCAGCGATGACCTGGCTGGGATTCGTACGATGGGCTTTCGCGGCGAGGCATTGGCGAGCATTGGCTCGGTCGCAAAAGTGGCCGTTGCCAGCCGGACAACAGAGGCCATCGAGGCCTATACAATCGAGAATGATTGCGGCGACAAAAGCGAAGTACGTCCGTGCAGCGGCGACATTGGCACGACTATCGAAGTACGCAATATTTTCTATAAACTCCCCGCTCGTCAAAAATTCCTAAAGACGCCCAAGACAGAGATGGGTCATATTACCGAACACTTTACACGGATTGCGTTGGCTCACGATGATTTGGATTTGACACTGTGCCACAATGGCCGTGAGGTCTATCGTTTGCTCAGCGGTCAGGGCGTTAAAGATCGCATTCAGGTTTTATTTGGTCAGTCATTATCAGAGGATTTGCTGGAAACCAGCCGGGCCGAACGCGGGATGCAGATTCGGGCCTTACTGGCCAAGCCGGTTGCAGCCCGTGCTAGCGGAAAATATCAATACCTGTTTCTCAATCGCCGGTTTATTCGCGACCGATTTGCCCTGCATGCCGTCAAAGAGGCCTATCGGGGTCTGATGGAGCCAAACAAGTACCCCGTGGTATTTTTGTTTATGCAGATGCCGCCAGAGGATTACGATGTCAATGTGCATCCGACCAAGACAGAGGTTCGCTTTGACAATGCCAATCTTATTCATTCGCAGGTGCTGGCGGTGCTTCGCGATAAACTGCTCGGCAGTAACCTAGATGTCAGCGGTACAGCCCCGTCGGCAAAACCCTTTTCGCCGGAACATTTATCCGGGTTCGGAGCAGGGCAGCGAAAAGAACGCATTCAGCAGGCGATGACGGATTTTTTCAGCAAGCCCGCTTCGTCGCAGCATCAGCGAAAGTTTTCATTTTCAAATACTAAACGAGGCGAACCGCTGCCGCAAACGGCGCAATCATCTGCCGCGACGGCTTTACCGGATATGCCGGCGTTTGAGCAATCTGAAAGCTGGCACTCAAAGCAGTTCTTGCAGGTTCACGACAGCTATATCCTCTTGCAGAGCGAAGACGGCTTCGTTGTGGTTGACCAGCACGCTTTGCATGAGCGGATTCTATACGAACAGATGTGCCGGCGGCTTCGGGAGGGGAATTTGCCCTCGCAGCGATTATTGATGCCGCACAGCTTTGAGGTGACAAATGCTCAATTGGAGGCATACGAATCGCAAAAGGAATTATTTGTAAAACTGGGTATTGAAGTGGAGCCGTTCGGCCCGAACACTCTGGCGATACAAACATTTCCCGCATTGCTCGATAAGGCCGACCCGGTCGAGTTTGTCAAGGAGGCGCTGGACAAATTGGTTGAGGAGGGGGCCGATACGGACTCCGAACGCCTCGTACACGAGGTGCTGGATATGGCCGCCTGCAAGGCGGCGGTCAAGGCGGGCCAGTCCCTCAGTGAAGAGGAAATGAGCCAGTTACTCAAAGACAAGGACATCGTTCAGCGAACCAGCCGCTGCCCGCACGGAAGACCGACGACGATTTCATTTTCGATGAAAGAACTTGAAAAGCAATTCAAACGAACAGGGTTTTAAAATTTCAAATTTCAAATTTCAAATTTCAAATTTAGTAGGGTGGGCCGTGCCCACGCTGTTATTGGCTATGATATTTTGCGGCTGCACAAAGAAATCAGAGCCGGTCAATACATCGCAAGATAAACATACAACAATGCGTATCATCTCAATGGCACCGAATTTGACGGAGATTTTATTTGCGTTGGGTTTGGATGATGAAATCGTTGGTGTAACGAAAGACAGCACCTTTCCCGAAAAAGCGAAAACCAAAACCTGTGTGGGTACATTCTGGCAGCCGGATATCGAAGCGGTGCTGATGTGCAGGCCCACCTTGGTGCTCACACTTGGCTTTGAACAACAGACAACACTGGCCCATCGATTGGAAAAAATCGGCTGCGAAACGCTGTCGTTGAACATCGAAAGCATTGCGGATTTATACGAGGCCCTGTCGGTCATTGGTTCTAAGGTTAATAAACCAGAACAGGCCAGAAAACTTGTGTTGGACATTCAAACCAAAGAAAAGGAATTGGTCGCCCAGTATGCGTCATCTGACAGGATAAAGGTCTTATGGGTTGTCCAGCGTCAGCCGTTGCGCGTCGCCGGTACCAAGACTTTCGCCAATGAACTCATCGAGATTGCTGGCGGGGTCAACGCCATCGGCGACACGATCAATATCTATCCCCCGATTGGTAATGAAGAATTCATTGGTTCAATGCCCGATGTGATTATCGAGCCGTCGATGGATACCGAGCAGGCCCAAACACAAAAAGCGACTGCGAAGGAATTTTACCGGCGGTTCTCGGTGGTTCCGGCGGTGGCCAACGACAGAATCTGCATCATCGACGGCGACCTGGCCTCACGACTGGGGCCGCGTCTGGCAGAGGCGATGCAGCAGGTCTCCGGTTGTCTGCGGCCTGAAGGAGAAAAATGACTTTAACGCCACAAAAACTCGTTTTGAGGTCGATTCTCGCCGGAAGTATTTTGCTGGGTGTAATGGTTGCCTGTGTGTGGATTGGTTCGCAGGAAGTCTCGTTGGTAGAGGTACTCAAAGGGCCTGGGGTCGAGGGCTCGCCGAATATCCAGTATATAATTTTCATGCAGGAACGACTGCCGCGTATCTGTCTGGCGGCAATTGTGGGGGCGGCGCTGGCTTGTGCGGGGGTGGTTTTCCAGGCGATATTGCGAAACCCTCTGGCCGATCCGTACATTCTCGGTGTTTCGAGTGGAGCGGGTCTGGGCAGTATTGTCGCCGTCTTATTCAGCGGCACTGTTATCTATGGCAAGATCGCGGGGCATTTTGGCTGGATATCAGAAGCGACCGGAATGTCATCGCTGATGATTATGGCCTTCGTCGGCGCGATGCTGACGGTCTGGCTGGTCTGGGCGATCGGTCGTGTAACCGGAAGAAACCATGTAACCGGCTTGTTATTGGCAGGCGTTGTGGTGAATGCGTTTTTCTCCGCGTTGATCATGTTTTTATTGTCCATTGCAAGGGCCAGGCAATTGCAATCGACGATATTCTGGCTGATGGGGTGTATGATCCTGCCCGAAAATCCGCTGATGGTGTGGTTTTCAGGCGGGGTGGTGCTGTTGGGGATTGTGTGTCTGTTAATGCTGGGCAATTCGCTGAACATTCTCAGCTTCGGCAGCGAAGACGCCCAATCGCTGGGCGTGCCGGTTAAGCGAACCTGTTTTCTCGCGTTTGCCTGTGCGGCGCTCATCACATCGGTAGCAGTTTCATTGAGTGGGCTGATCGGGTTTGTCGGTCTTGTCGTACCCCATGCGGTTCGTTTGGTGGTCGGTCCGGACCATCGGCTGCTGATTCCGCTTAGCGCCATAACAGGCGCGGCGTTTTTGGTGGTGGCTGATACAATTGCCCGCGTCGTGATTGCTCCGGCGATATTGCCGGTTGGCGTGATTACGGCGTTGGTGGGTGGGCCGTTTTTCCTGATCCTGCTGATTCGTTATACGAAGAATATCCAGTGGGGGCCTGCATGAGCTTAATTGAGTTTGACAAGGTGTCGTTCGGGTACGAACAAGTGCCGATCTTAAAGGACTTGACGCTGTCTGTGCAGACCAATTTGTTCTGGGCGATTATTGGACCGAACGGTTCCGGAAAAAGTACCTTCCTGAATTTATTGTCCGGCCAAATTAAACCGCAGCATGGAACCGTCTGTGTGGATCAGCAAGTTATCACCGCGATGAATACCGCACAGCGGGCACAAAAAATATCGCTTGTCCGGCAGGAATTCATTCCGGTATTCGGTTACTCAGTGTTTCAGACGGTAATGA
Organism: Planctomycetota bacterium; assembly: GCA_021157685.1. Lineage (GTDB taxonomy): Bacteria > Planctomycetota > Phycisphaerae > Sedimentisphaerales > Anaerohalosphaeraceae > 4572-13. The sequence goes on from JAGGWF010000197.1 coordinate 5,039, forward strand.
TGGCCCGATACGCCCGTCAGTCAAGGCGGCTCTTCGAAAACGCCGCTGACCGAAAAGCCGTTCACGCCGCTTTAGAAGCGACGGATACCCTGAACTTTGCCGAACGACCCTTGGACCATCTCAGCGGCGGTGAACGACAGCGGGTTTTTATCGCCAGGGCACTCGCACAGGAAACACCCATACTCCTGCTGGATGAACCGACCAGTCATTTGGATTTGAAACATCAAATCAAGATTTTTGACCTCCTTAAACAGATGCAGACTCAGCAGGGCAAGACGATCCTGCTTGTAACACACGATATTAATCTGGCCGTCCAGTACTGCGACCGCGTGTTGCTGTTGGGGTCGGATGAGGCATTTTTCCAAGGTCCGCCGGAGCAGGTTCTTGATTCAGGGCGTATCGAGTCTATATTTGGCGTTCAGGGGTATCAGGGAAGGATCCAAAAAGAGAAGTTCTTCGTCCCCTTGGGGCGTTTTTCCAAAGATCGCCCCGGATAAAGCCGCATAAACAGCTTTTTTTGATGAAACACAAAATTTCATTGTGAAAATACCGATAACTTGTGTATTATATCGGATTCATTTTCGCGTTTTTCGTTGTGAAAAGCATCAAAAATAAAGGCCCATGAGAAAGGTAAGCTTTGGTGGCAAAAAAGGTTAAGAAAAAAATGAAAAAGACGGCTGTCAAAAAAGCGGTAAAGAAGAAGACAACCAAAAGAGTCGCTAAGAAAACAATAGCGAAGAAGAAAACAGCTTCTAAGAAGAAAACGACTGTCAAGAAAAGCACCCGGAAAAAAGTCTCCAGAAAGCGGAAAAGCAAGCTGACAGCCAAAGAATTGGCAACTTTCCGTGAATTGCTGATTGTAAAGCTGAAAGAAATCATTGGCGATGTCAATCATATCGAATTGGGTGCCCTGAAAACCTCGCGGCAGGATTCTGCCGGCGATCTATCCAGTATGCCGATTCATATGGCCGATATCGGTAGCGACAATTACGAACAGGAATTTTCCCTGGGCCTGATGGACAGCGAACGGAAAATCGTTTGCGAAATTCACGGGGCCTTGAAACGCATTCAGGATGGAACATACGGCATTTGCGAAGGAACCGGAGAACCCATCCCCAAAATACGGCTGAAAGGGATACCGTGGACGCGGTATTGCCTGAAATTTGCCGAATTGGTGGAAAAAGGTCTGGCGATTGAGCCGGATCATGCCTTTATGGACGAGTCCGAGTTGAGTGATGACGACGAGGAAATAAATAGCGAGCAGGGAGATTCCGATGACTCAAGTGTCTTTTTTTACAGCTATGATGATGACGACGATGATGAAGATGACCTGCATGAGATTGAATAAATAGATGGATTTCAAGTGTCCGATTTGTGAAAAAGTAATCCCTTCCGTATCGTCAACAGATGATGGGAAATGCCGTATCAATGCGGCTCATTTCCCATTTTGCAGCGAACGATGCAGGTTGATAGACCTCGGCGGCTGGCTTGACGGTGACTATCGTGTTTCTTCCGGAGTTCAGGAGGCCGACGCGGAATCTTGAAATTAAGGACATAACTTATTGCGTATGGGGCAAGGAGAGTTTTGTGGCAGAACGATATTCGCTCAGGGTTATTTGGAATGACCTGGCATTGCCAGACTTGGCGTGTAGTTTCAAGTTAGCAATCGGCCCGACCAAGATGCTTCTTGCGTTTTGCGGTGTCTTTGCGGTTTGTACGCTGGGGTATGTGATGGACCGCTGCAGTAACAGCGTCATTGCTGTCAACCAGAACCAAACCCTTTCTTCAACGGCCTCCCAAACAGAGCTTGATATTTATATCAGCGGCCATTCCAAAGATGTTAAAAAGTTTCTCGATAAAGCTAAAACCCGTTCGGACATGGAAAATCAGGGCGTTTTTTCGACCTTATGGGTGTTTGCCTCTGGTCGTTTCCACGAGGCCACGACGCAGTTGCTTAATCTAAGCGATGCGAATATTTATTCAAATATTAAATACGCCATCAGCAAGGTCTGGCTTTGTCTGCGGGCGGCCGGGTGGGCGTTTCGTTTTCATCCGATTTACAGTGCAATCTACTTTTCCACCGCATTCTTGATATTTGTGTTTGTCGGCGGTGCGATCAGCCGTTGTGCGGCCTTGGAATTTTCCAAAGCCGAACGCCCCGGACTTTTTGAGGCCGCTGGCTATGCTGTACGAAACTACCGGTCTTTTCTGACGGCGCCGTTATTACCCTTGGGATTGGTGGGGGTGTTTGCGTTCGTGGTGATTCTATTGGGAATGGTTGCGGCGATCCCGCGTGTTGGCGAGTTGTTGATGGTTCTGTTGTTTGGGTTTGTGTTATTCTTCGGCTTTTTGGTTACGCTGATGGTCTTAGGGACAGTGGCCGGCGGACTGTTGCTGTTTCCGTCGATTGCCTATGAGAAAACCACCGGCCCCGATTCAATTGGGCGGGCTTTTAATTATGTCCTGCACTGCCCGACATGGATGTTTTATTATGTCCTGGTCTCAGGCGTATTCGGGACATTCTTTTATCTGGTCTTGCGGCTGTTGATTTTTCTGGCCCTTCGTTTAACATACGGTTTGCTGCTGGTGGGTATGGCGATCGTAAAGCAAACCCCGAAACTTGAACGGATTTGGCCGGAGCCGACTCTGTTAAGTTTTCTAAAGATGCCCTCTACCCCGGCAGTCTGGAGCGAGTCCGCGTCTTCTTTTGTGATTTATCTGTTTATGCTGGGGATCGTGGGGATTTTGCTATCTTACATCGTCAGCTATTTCTTTAGTTCAGCGGCGGTTATTTATGCCTTGATGCGAAAGAAAGTTGATAAAATAGAAACCGAACGGATCTTTGTCCACCTTGAACGCGTGGCGAGTACCGATTAAATTTGGAATTTCGATAATGCCGACACAATCAGACCCTAAACCGAATAGTGAAACCCCTATAGCAGAACAGGGAAATATTGCTCCCAAAGGGATACTTCGTTATCGTAAAGCATTGATTATTTTAGCACATCTCGGTTGCTTTTTCAGCGCCTTGTTGCTGGCATTTCTCTTTGCTTTTGATATGCAGATTTTGCGTAAATGGGCGATTTATCAATTCCCCATTCTCCTCTGTATTGCCATTCCGGTTAAGCTGATTATATTTGCTCGATTCAAACAGTATCAGGGCTGGTGGCGGTATGTCGGCCTCAGCGACCTCCTGCAGATTGCCAAGGCGTCCCTTCTTAGCACAATCATTCTGATCGCTTTATGGTACTGTTACGGGTTTTACGGAAAGAATCTGATCCCGGAATCAGCAATCAGTGAACTCAACCAGGCAATGAAACAGCTTGATACCGATGCGAGGCAGGCCCTGAGCCGCGATGCTGAGACACAGTACCGGCAACGATATGAGAACCTAAAAGGGTTGCGGGATATTATCGAGGTTAGCCAGATCCGGGAGATTTCAAAGAAGATTAATCAACAGCCGATCAATAGTCGGAATCGAGAGGAACTGGAAATAAGACTCACCGAGTTGCGTCAGGCCCAGCACCATATCGAAGGTGTGCTTATGCTGGATTTGTTTACGACCATTGTGTTCTTATCCGCGCTCAGAATGCTGATCCGCCTTTATCACGAGGAATTTTTCTCTGAATCGCATGGCACGGCCCGCCGATTCTTAATTGTTGGTGCTGGTAACGCCGGTGAGGCGTTGTTGCGGGAGATGCTCCGTCGCAGGGACGCCAACTATGAGGTCGTTGGTTTTATTGATGATGACCCAGTCAAGTACGGTATGAGTATCCATGGCATCACGGTGCTGGGCAATCTTGAACAATTGCCGGATGTTTGCAAAAAGAGTTCAATTGATGAAATTGCTATCGCGATGCCCAGTGCGACGCGAAAAGAACTTCGACATGTGGTTCAGATTTGCCAGGGGACGAAGTTGCGTTTCAGCACGGTTCCGTCTTTGACGGATATTGCTTCGGGGAAATTTAGTGTTTCCCAGATGCGTCATGTTGATATTAATGACCTGCTGGGGCGCGAGGTTGTTCAGTTGGACATGCTGCAACTCGAAAAGTTCCTTAAGGATAAAGTGGTTTTAATCACAGGGGCGGGGGGGTCCATCGGTTCGGAAATGTGCAGACAAGTTTGTGAGTTCGGGCCAAAATTATTATTGCTGGTGGAGCAAGCTGAAAATCCGTTATTTTTTATCGAACAGGAGTTACGAAAGAATTTTCCTGATGTGCAGATGAAAGCGGTCATTTGTGATATCGCTGAAACGGCCCGTGTGAACCAGATTTATGAAAAATATCATCCCCAGGCAGTGATTCACGCCGCTGCCCATAAACATGTGCCCCTGATGGAGGGCAATCCCGGCGAAGCGATCAAGAACAATGTGGTCGGTACGCGAAACATGGCGAATGCTGCGGATGCATTCGGCACGGATGATTTCGTGATGATCAGCACCGACAAAGCGGTGAACCCCACAAGCATTATGGGCTCATCCAAGCGGATCGCCGAGATGTACATCCAGGACTTGAACAATACAAGCGAGACCCATTTTATGACCGTTCGGTTCGGTAATGTGTTGGGGTCAAACGGTTCGGTTATTCCGATCTTCAAGAAACAAATTGAAGATGGCGGGCCGGTAACGGTAACGCATCCGGAGATGACCCGTTACTTTATGACGATTCCTGAGGCCAGCCAGTTGGTGCTTCAGGCTGCGACAATGGGTTCCGGCGGCGAAATCTTCCTGCTGGATATGGGCGAACCGGTCAAAATCGTCGATCTGGCCCGCGAACTGATTACGCTGAGCGGCTTTCGTCCCGGTGAGGACATTGAAATCGAATTTTCCGGCTTGCGACCGGGTGAAAAACTGTTTGAAGAGCTTTCCATCGAGGGCGAGGATATGATCCCCACCAAGCACCCTAAGATTGCAATATGGAAAACGATTTCCAAGGATCGGCAGACACTGAGAAGCGGAATCGAAAAAATGATCGACGTCGCCCACACCCAGGATCGCTCTAAGATTGTAGCAACCATCAAAGAACTGATCCCCGAGTTCATTGGTCAGGATTAAAGCTGGACACGAAGAATGATGACATAAAAAAAGCCCGCTTGAGAACGGGCTTTTTGTTTTAGTAGGGTTAAAAATGCAGCTATTGTTGCTCGGACTGCTCCATTGGATGGGCATTTCGATATTGCTCATTCATATGGCTTGTTGTGATGTGTGTGTATATCTGGGTCGTCGAAAGTGATTGGTGGCCGAGCAGTTCCTGTACGCTTCGCAGGTCGGCTCCGTTGTTGAGCATATGAGTTGCGAAACTGTGCCGCAGCGTGTGCGGGCTGATGGATGGATCCAGGCCGGCTTCGATGAGGTACTTATCCATTTTGCGGCGGACGCTTCGGGTGCTGAGTCGCTGGCCGTGTTTATTGGCAAACAGGACCCTCGCATCAAAGTTTGAGTTGTTTGCCATGCGTCGGTTACGGAACTCGATATAGTTCTGGATTGCCTGCAGGGCGCTGGAGCCGATGGGGCAGATGCGTTCTTTTTTCCCCTTGCCGCGTACATGAATGACTTCGCTGAGGAAGTCTACATCGTCCATATTCAGAGCGACCAGTTCGCTGACCCGCATTCCGGTGTTGTAAAGGACTTCGAGTATGGCCCGATCCCGTGCTCCGAGGCATGTATTGGCCGGCGGGGTGTTCAAGAGACGAACCACCTCTTCGTATTCAAGGAATTTGGGCAGTTTCTTTTCCTGTTTCGGGGTTTTGATCGAAACGACCGGATTGCCGCTGACATGATCCCGCTTGACGAGGAATTTGTAGAAACTGCGAAGTGTCGCCAGTTTTCGGGCCGTCGTGGATTTGGAGTAATGATGTTGTCCGAGGTCGGCCATATGGCGGCGAATCGTGTTTACATCGGCAGCGATGATCGCCGCGTCGATGTCAACCTGTGTCTGGGTTTGTGTCGCGGTAGCTGTTTCGGAAGGGTTTTCCCACGGATTTGCGGCCGGAGCGGCGTCATGGCTGGCGTCTGATTTATGATTCGCCAGGAATGATGTAAACTGCACCAGATCCGCCCGATAGCACTTGGCGGTGTGTTCTGAAAAATGTTTTTCAAATTTCAGGTAACTGATAAAATCCTGTACTACTGCTGAATTATCCATAGCGCGTATCCCTTCAAGTCAAAAGCGTTTGCCTTCGTATCGTTTAATATCTCTTGTCGGAGTTGCCAAATAAGAGTATTTTAAGAACCTTGGTGATAGGTATTGACAGGGTCATTCAAGTCTTTGTATAGAATTTCGTCCGCTTCACCGATGAGCGACTGGGTTAGCTTGAAACTCAGAACCGCGGCGTCAAACCAGTCAAAATCTGTTTTCGGGTTGGTCGCCGACGCCACAAAGGCATCCAGCAGTTGGCCCTCGTTTCCTTCTTCATAACGAAAGATGAACTTCTCGGCGCCTTTGTTCAACATAAGTTGTTTTCGATGATTCATAATCATGCCTGCCGCTAAATTTTGGATTCCTAAAAGTTAAGGGGTTTCGCGTCCGTCGCGAACCCTTAACAGGGCGAATTGACTCCTGTATTATCGGCCGATGATAGAAAGTTCTTAAATAAAATCTGCGATAACAGGCGGCAAGTGGGAGAAAATTATCAAGTCCCATAACAAAACTAAAGCATGCAGTGGAAAAGCCGCAGGAGTCGGAAAAATTAAACGGCTTTGTAATAAAATTTTTGGTTGATCGTCTCGCCGGTGATTTTTGACAGGGCATCGAGCTTGACGAGGGCCGGCTGGAGTTGTTTCTTTGACAATCCCAGTCCGGCGCACAGATCGTCCAGCGTGCAGGGTCTTCGTTGCAGCGTTTCCAGAATCACCTGCAGGTCGGCCTGTTTGCCGGTGGTGGTCGTATGTTTGGAAAAGTCCGTGATGACCTCTACCGATTCGCCCAACCGTGCGGCGATTTCGTTGAGCCGTTGTTCGCTGACACGAGCCGCTTCGGCATGGACGATCGGGCGGACGGAGGTGTTGATTTGCATCTTATCAGGGTTGATACGACGGATTTGTTCGGCGATGTTCCGTACGGATGTGCTGTCGGTGTTGATGCCCTCACAGAAAAAGACTTCCAGCCAGAGTTGGCCCGTATATTCGGCGCGGAAGCGGATGAGGCCTTCGGTGAATTGATCGAAATCCAGATCAGGGTGCGGGTGGTTCATTTTTTTAAAGGTTTCCGAGTCCCCGGCGTCAAGGGATGGCAGTACGACATCCGCCTTGCAGCAATCCTGTTGGACACTCCGGTCGAACAGCAGGGTACTGTTGGTAATCACGGCGACGGGGATATCAGTCATTTTATGGATGCGATCGATCAACTCGCCAAGCTGTGAATGCAGCGTCGGCTCGCCGGAACCGCTGATTGTGATAAAATCGGCTTCCAGACTCTCGTTAATTTTTTGTTCCAGTTCGCTCAGAACAGCTTTGATTGGCACATAGTTTTTCCGTTGGAGTGTTTGTGGAGCGTCTTTGCCCAGTTGGCAGTAGATACAGTTTTGCGTGCAGGTTTTCAGAGGGATAATATCCACACCCAAACTCCGTCCCAATCTACGGGAGGGAACCGGGCCGAACAGATAGTGATATTTTTTCGTCGTCATGAGGTGTTAACAATATCAAAAATGCGGTTACATTTTTTCACAAGCGTTTCCACCTGATTTAGCGGGAGCATACACGCTGCATCGCATAAGGCCTTGGGCGGGTTGGGGTGGATTTCCATGAACAGGGCGTTGGCTCCGGCGGCAACCGCCGATTGGGCCAATGTCGCGGCCAGTTCCGGTGCGCCGCCGCTGGTGTTGCCCAATCCGCCGGGGCGCTGGGTGCTGTGGGTTACATCGAACACGACGGGACAATCAAGTTGCTTCATCGCCGGGATCGAGGTCATGTCGTTGACCAGCCGGTTATAGCCAAAGAATGTGCCGCGTTCACACAGCAGTATTTGTTCATTGCCGGTCGAGCGGACTTTATTAACACAGTTCTTCATTTCGTCCGGGCTGACAAATTGGCCCTTTTTGATGTTGACCGGCTTATTTGTCTTGCCGCAGGCGATAAGCAGATCAGTTTGGCGGCATAAAAATGCTGGTATCTGCATCGCATCCACAACTTCACCGACTGCGGCGGCTTGATTGGCCTCGTGTACATCGGTCAGGATCGGCAAACCCGTCTTATCATGGATATCAGCAAGAATTTGCAGGCCTTTTTCTAATCCCGGTCCGCGAAAGCTGTCGATGCTGGTGCGGTTGGCTTTGTCAAAACTGGCCTTGAAGATACACTTAACACCGCTGGATTCCTGTAACTTGACAAGAAACTCCGCAATCTCAAGGCAAACGACCTCGCTTTCAATGACGCATGGCCCTGCGATGATGAAAAACTCACCATCGATGCCCACTTTGATATTTCCAATTTCGAAAGGGTCCATTTTTTTCCTGTAAAGGGTTTCCAATTTATAGGTGAAATTATACCCTCAAGGGCGTATAATGAAAAACTTAATTATCGACTTTTTCCGGAAGATATCTACAATTTTGTACAGAACTTACTGTAATATGTGGAAGGGACAATGTGAGCGAATCTGAATACTGGATTGATTTGGCGCAATATGACCTCGAAACCGCAAAGGCGATGAATGAATCTAAACGCTATTTGTATGTCGGTTTTATGTGCCATCAGGTTGTTGAGAAATCACTGAAAGCTTATTATTCACATCGGCCCAAAGATGCTCCGCCTTATACCCACAATTTGAGTATGTTGGCGGAAAGGGCTAGCTTTGCTGACCAGAGAAAAATGTAAGGAAATTATTCGCCGAACAGAAAGCGAGTTTCAATGGGTTATGACGAAATTATAGATAAGGTTGAGGCGTATTCGGTGCGTGTTGCCAAACGCTATCATCCAAAACCGATTGTTGTTTATGGTTCTTATGCACGCGGAACAGCGACCAAAGACAGCGATATTGATATTGCCGTGATCTGCGATTTGCTGGCGGGTGATTATCTGGAAAATGCTTTCGAGCTTTTTAAGATGAGAAGAGATATTGATTTACGAATCGAACCAATTCTGATCGAGTCTGATCAAACCGAGAGTAATTTTTATGCCGAAATTATCAAAACTGGCAAGATCGTTTATGCCGCATCGGCGTAAAGAGGAAATGGCATAATTATTGGTGAGATTATTATGCAACGAAATGCTGTTGTAATCGAAGATAGTGGCGTGCAGCATGAGTTAGTGGTTTCCGGGAGAGATTGGCATTTGCTAAACGGCCCATTCTTCAGTGAGGGTTCTTTGTTCTTGAATACCCTCGGTGTCTATAAGAACCTTACAGTTGCAAAAGGAATCCCAAAAGGTTTAATGGCCGAAGTGAATCGTTTCCACTTATGTGTGGTGACAGAGCAACTTCTCGCGGCAGTTCAGCGTGACATGGATCTTCTACAGTATTAACTATTCGTTCTGCTTTACATCCAACTCACACAAAGGCAACGGAGCCATAAGCGATGGGTGGCAAGGGTGATTTGGATTGACAATTGAAGATTGATTTTTGTATGGGTGGCACGGTCAAGCTGTGCTTGGCCGTGGGGAGTGCGATAGGGGTTTACGATGATTATTTGTGCGAACGAAACGGGGTCGCTATTTTTTGTGTTTGCTCTTTTTAAAATTGAATAGCGGTTTTGTGTGATCGAAGCGTTTGTCGAGGTCGCCATCGGGCGGCTTGCGCCGCCGCGCTTTTGTTATCCGATCATTCGTTTTAGGCGTGTTCGGAGGCCGGCGGGTTTGGCTCCGGGTGGGGTCAGGACTCGGATGGCCTGCGGGATAACTTTTATGTCCGCCGGAAGTTCCGGTCCCGGATCCCCATCAATCTGGCAAAAGACCGTCTTGTCCGTTGGTGTTACTTGAATGGATTTTCCCTGTGTATAGACTGCATTTTTGGATTGCGTGTGCCGCTTGAGGACGACCCGGATTGCGTGGGCAATCAGGTTTGCCTGATCGTGGCAGCGAAAGATGCATATGTCCAGCAGGCCGTCGCCGAAGTCGGCGTTTTTGCAAATGCTCAGTCCGATGGCGTAGCGGGAGATATTGCCGACAAAAACAAGTCCTCTGTCATTGAAAATTTCTTCACCGTCGGCGACGACTTTAATGACCGGGAAATCATGCTCCCAGAACGTTCGCCAGATGGGCCAGAAATAGGACAAGTGGCTGATGTGGCCCGTTCGGATCTTGCTGATTCGGTCAATGACAGAGCCGTCAAATCCAAACCCCGCGATTGAGGTAAAACATTGGCCATTGATCATTCCCAAATCGAGCGATTTAATGCAATCGCCCTCGAACGCGTTGATCAGCGTTTTCAGATGCAGGTCAAATCCCAGTTCGTTTGCCAGCAGATTTTCTGTGCCGCTGGGGATGGGCATAAAAAGTTTATGCGTCCCTTCCAACCCGTGCAGGATTTCCCGAAGGGTTCCATCGCCACCGGCACCGACTACTAAAGCGCATTGGTCATCGTTCGCTCCTTGGGTGGCCAACTTGCAGGCGTGTTCCAGTGATTCGGTCAACTCCACACGCACCTCGAAGCCCTTTGCGATTAAATAATCCTTGAATTCCCGGACCAGATCGTTGCTGCTGCTGGCGCCGCTCTTGGGATTGACGATATATTGAATGTATCCGTCTTGCGGTTTCATGCCTTATTCCTGTTTTAGCTTGCGGGACATCATTGACGCATAGCCGCGAGAAATATGCGGCTCGTTATGCAGATTCAGTTTTTCGAGAACGCCGGAAATCGCCTTTTCATCCGGGCCTTCGACTTCGACAAAATAGCCGAGTTGGGGCAACTCATCTAAGCAGACTTCGCAGCCGTCCAGCAACCACATGCCGCGTTTTTTCTCGATTACAATTCCTTTATGATATCCCAGCAACTCGAAAATCTTTTCAGCGATTTCAGCATCGCCCACATCGGTTTCATATTCCGGGCGTGATTTGAAT
>JAGGWF010000038.1 GCA_021157685.1 Planctomycetota bacterium
CTCTAAGCATTTGTCCGGTTAATTCGACAGTAAGTTGAATTGTTAGAGTGTTGTTTTTTTGATTGATCAGTTTGGCCTGCATGGTATGTTCTCCTATAGAATATTATCTGACTCATATCCTATTCATCGGACAAACATGGAGAATTCCTTGAATATTGACACCATAATAAGCGAGCACCCTGTTTTTTTGCTGTAACATCATATAGTTTAAATAGTTATATTGAAAAAATCTCAGGTTAATGGAACAGTACTGAAAACATACTATGGATTTTGTGCTTTAAACTTGATTCCACTGATCTATTTGGGTCAAGCTGTCAATCTTCGCTCTGGATACCGGCAATATAAACTTGCGCACCGGTCTTGAGGTTGGCGGCGTTGGCTTCGTCCGTATCAATGTGCATGGCCAGACAGAAGTTTGGGTTCACCCGGACGCATACATCGCCGAACACCAGTTCGCGGTCGCCCGACACACGCACACGGACGGTGGATTTATCCTTAACCCCATAGCGAAGCGCGTCGGCAGGCGTCATGTGGATATGACGCAGTGCGCAAATAACGCCGCAGCCAAGGGTAATGCTACCGGCAGGACCTTCAAGCGTGCAGCCGGGAGTATCCCGAAGGTCACCAGACTCGCGGATAGGCGGATGGATGCCGAGTTTGAACTGTTCGGTCATCGCAATCTCTACCTGCGTGGCCACACGCGCCGGACCCAACACGCGGACGCGTTCAATCCGGCCTTTCGGTCCGATGATCGCCAGTTGTTCCTTGCAGGCAAACTGGCCGGGCTGAGAAAGGTCGCTGTGGCGGGTCAGTTGGTGGCTGTTACCAAACAGCGCCTCCACATGTTCCTGGCTCAGGTGGATATGGTGAGCGGAAACCTCCAACATGAACGGTTCGGTCTCTCTGGTTTTGAACACATGTGTCAGATACGAGCGGCTCAATGTCCGCAAGGTCTCGCGTGCAATCATCCGTTCCTCATCTGTCGCAATAACAAGCACGGTGACACGGGAATCATCGGTTGAGATGCAACAGACATCATCATCGCCGCATACATTTTGGTTACGCAATTCGTCAAGTTGAATGCCCATGCATTCCAGTCCCTGAAGCGCCAGCGATCGAACGCCCGCACTGCCCTGTCCGACGCCGCCGGTAAACACCAATACATCCAATCCACCCATCGCCGCCAGGTAGGCGCCGATGTATTTACGGAGTCGATAGCAGTAGGTCTTCAATGCCACCAACGCCCGATGATTGCCCGCAGCGGCGGCATCTTCGATTTGGAGCATGTCGCTGGAGATGCCTGATAAACCCAGCAAACCGCTGCGTTTGTTCAGCAGTTCCTCAACTTGGGCGTCATCGAGGCCCGCCTGTCGCTTCAGATAAGGTATTACCCCCGGGTCGAGGTCGCCGCAGCGTGTATCCATGATAAGCCCTTCAGCCGGCGTAAATCCCATCGATGTATCCACTGACCGGCCATGATCCACCGCGCACAGCGAGGCCCCATTGCCAAGGTGGCAACTGACGATTTCCAACTCATTGACGCGCTGTTGGAGGTGCTGGGCCGCGCGAAGGACAACATAAGAATGGGAACTTCCATGGAAACCATACCGGCGAACGCCCTCTTTTTCATAATACTCATACGGCAGACCATAGAGATAGGCATACGATGGCAGGGTATGATGAAATGCGGTATCAAATACGGCCACATGCGGCACCGAAGGGAACATCTGCCTCGCCTGGCGAATGCCGGCAGCATTAAACGGATTATGCAGCGGCGCCAGCGGATTGAGCGCGTCGATCTCCCTGAGCACCTCGTCGTCGACAATAACCGCACCGGGAAACCGCTGGCCGCCATGCACCACGCGATGGCCAACCACACTGATATCTGACGCATTGCCGATCGCCCCGGTCTGGGGTGCAGTCAGCTCGCTCATCATCACATCAAAAGCTTCGCCGAAGCCTCCCTGTGTCAGATCGCACTTCACTTGACCACATACCATATTCGGCTTGTTGCCCGTGTCGAAGAAGGTGTACTTGAGCGAGGAGGAGCTGCTGTTGAAAACCAGAATCTTTTCCGGCCGCTCACCCTTGAGGCATAACCCGTAAGGATCTTTGCTCTGGCTGAACGCCGCCGCTACTTTGGCCGGCTCGGCCATCACATACTTGAAACGGTCAGTGATCGTCTTGGAAACATGCTGCACCGCACGAGGATTGGTCATGATGGCCGATTGGAAGACGGCAACCGGAATCCGCAGTACTCGGCAGCGTGTTTCGGCAATGGAATTGGCGATTGTCTTGTCGCCGCTCATCAAGGCCATCTCACCAAATGTATCTCCCGTCTTGAGGTGCCCAATGACCTGGTACTGGCCGCCATCGGCAGGAACTGAAACAGCTAAGTCACCTTCGAGCAGGACGCCTAGAAAATCTGCATTCTCTCCATATTCAACAACAGCTTCGTTGGGTTCGTAGGAGACAACACACGATTGGTCCACTAGTTGGTCAAGATGCTCATCGGTGAAATATTTACAGAGCCCGACACGCTGTTTCAGGAACTCGAGAAGTTGTTGTTTTTCCATCTGACATTTCCAATTAAAGTGATTTCAAAACACGTTTTTCCCTTACAAGACATCGATGATTTTACAGAATAACCAATTAAAAGGCCAACAAAAATCATTTCCCATGATCCTGTTTTAAAATTTGCACAAGAATACGGAGCTTCATGCTATTTTAACATGATTAAAAATGGTATGAAAAAAATGGATTAACGCTACTCGTGAAATTACCGTTCTGCACGCAGGTGTATGTTTGTTTCTCACATACGCTCTATTCGGTTGAGCATTTATGAGTCCGCCCTAAAAAGGTGGTTTTACGGCAAACCACCGAAAATGTTTGCCTTTTCTTCAAGAAGTTTATTTTACCCGATAGGGCTTGTCTGGATACAGTCTTTTTTGGGTCGCTCTTTAAAAACCTCTGATTTGAAACGGATTACCGTGAAGCACGCTTTGCCATCATGGCGGCATAAGGAACCATAATGATAAGCCCAACAATTGTAGA
>JAGGWF010000044.1 GCA_021157685.1 Planctomycetota bacterium
TCCTTTTCGGATATGTTGAATACTGCTGATTATTTGCTCCCAATGGGTGTTCATCTCGGCCAGTGTGCTGATCCCGGCGGCGGTGAGTTTGAAATATTTTCGCGGCGGGCCCTCTGTGCCGGCTTGTGTATAACTTTCGACCAGCGATTCCTGTTGCAGCCGGGCCAGAATGGGATAGATATTCCCCTCACGCATCTTAAGGCCGTGGACTTTTTTCAGTTGCTGAACTATTTCATAGCCGTGGTAGTCGCCGTGAGACAGCAGGTTCAGGATGACGACATCCAGCATCCCTTTTCGCAATTGTGTTTGCCAATTATCGATATACACAGGGTCAACTCCTTATGCAGTATAATATATAGCAGTATAGTAATTTGTCAATATCTTTTTTTGGAATTTTTGTAATATGCTCAAATTTTGCTCACTGCCTTCTGCCTTCTGGCTATTCTTCAATAGTTCGTTCAATTCACCATTAAACAACACCTGTATGTCTAGTATGCTCCATATAAAAACCCCATTATCCGTTCAATACCAGCCAATTTTCAGTTAAAATTATTGTAACCGTTCATGGGGTCAAAATAGTCTTTTAGATTCAAAAACAGAGTTTCCTTTTGTTGCAGGTCCATGTTTTTATGTTTTTTTGTGGTCTTTCACACAATTTAAGGATCATGACCGTTATTTTTTGGCCAATATCGATGTTTAAGCTCTGTGAACGGTTACAAATTATTATAAAGGGGGTATTTACCTGACTCCGCTAACGACCCTGCCTGCTATCTTCACCTTTTTTGTTGGCTGGCCATATAGTTGAGCATATTGGCCCGTAATCACACATCGTGCGTCTTGACTTGGGTGGATATCAAGTGTTATACTGCAATGGCACTGTCATATTAGCCTTCTACAGCGGTTTTTGGGTTTTTCAGGGTCGTTCGAAGACGTCAAAGAGTAAATTGAGTCTCTTTCTACCGTAAATGATCCCGAAAACCCCATTTTTTACCGAAAAACGGCGGCAGTGCCATTAGTGTTATACTGTGCTTTGTATTGGGTTTTGGCGGGGCGTTGAAGCAGTAAAAGCCTGCGAGATTATAACAAAACCATATCAAATTTAGTTATTACAGCGGGTGGAAAATGGACAAAAAAGCAGAAGTAAACCCAAGTTCCCAGTCAATCGATACGGAGCTTATTCTAAAAAATGATCTGGGCATCTCAACGGCTCCTCCCGGCAGCCCTGATGGTGTTCCCCAACCCAGCGAAAGCGATTTTCAAGTTTACATCCCGAAAACGCAGGACGGGCCGGATGGATGTAATCAACACTTTCTGGTCATCCCTTTACCCAATGGTGATTTTCTTGCCACATGGACCATGGGGGCCCTGGAGGGTTCGGGGGATCAACATATCGTCACTGCTAAAAGCAGCGATGCGGGTCAAAGCTGGACACGGCCCAAGTATCTTATGGGGCCGGATGAAGATGGCTGTATTGCGTCCTGGAGTTTTCCCGTCGTTGCCGGGGACAGGGTGTATATCTTTTATAATAAACACCGGGGGTTTGTTGACTTCCACCACCAATGGACCGGGCAGTTGTGGTTCCAGTACAGTGATGACTTTGGTTCTACCTGGAGCAAACCGTATAAACATCTTCAGATCAGTCCGAACGGTTACAGCCATAAAGTCCCTGGAAGCGATCCCAATTGGATCGTTTACCAGGCCCCCATCATAACCCCCTCTGGTAAAGTATTGGTGGGGTTTACGCACATCGCAACCCGGGCGCTGTGTGAGCAGGAGGAGATATTTTCTTCAGAAGCACGCTTCCTTTGTTTTGATAATTTGCTGGCCGAAGGGGACCCGGAAAAACTCACCGTAACAACATGGCCGGAAAACGGCCAAGATGGTTTACGAATGACCGATCCGCGCTATCCATGGACCCGTTTTTTGCAGGAACCCACCATTCAACCCCTTTCGGACGGCCGACTTTTTTGTGTGATGCGCAGTGCAACCGGCTATGCGGCCTATTCCATCTCGAATGACGATGGCAGGAACTGGTCTAAGCCCGAAATTTTGCGGTATTATGACGGCGGCCCCAAAGTCGAGCAGCCAATTGCTCCCTGCCCTCTGTACAAATTGCGGGATGGTCGGTTTATTCTGGTTTTCCATAACAACACCGGAGATGCCAATCAAGGCAGTCATGTGGCAGATTGGTGCAGAAACCGGCGGCCGGTTTATCTGCTGGTCGGCAGGGAACGGCCCGATTCGAACGGTCAGCAGCCGATCGTGTTCAGTCAGCCAAGGGTGTTGGCAGATAATGACCGGATACCCATAAGCAGAAAACAGTTGACTGAAATCGGGACTTACCCCTCGGTGTTTGAGTATAGAGATAAAGTCTATTTTTTCTTCCCGGACCGGAAGCATTTTTTGCTTGGAAAAATCCTTTCATCTGAACTACTGTCAGATTCCGGGTTGCCAGAATAGCTTTAATTTACCACGTGAAATGAAAGGTTTTAAAAGTGTCTTTATTCGCATGGTTGATCGTAATCCTGTTTATACTCGTTATAGTTGGAGTTGGGGCTTATACGCGCAGATGGGTCAAGGGGACGGCAGATTGGCTTGTCGCGGGAAGGGGGTGCGGGAGATATCTGGGTGCGACCGCCGGTGAGGCCTCGGCATTGGGGGCAATTTCGCTCATTGCATTTTTGCAGGCCGCTTATGTTGGCGGGCCGGTTGGTTGGTGGATCGTTCTTATAACGATTCTATTAAATCTCACAATCGCGCTTACAGGGTGGGGTATTTATCGGCTCAGACAGACACGCGTCCTGACGATCAATGAGTTGCTGGAACGCAGATATAGCAAGAAGCTCAGACGGTTTTGCGGCACGATTTGTTTCGTAAGCGGCGTGCTTAATATGGGAATCTTTCCGATTGTAACGGGTCGATTTATTGTTTATTTCGCGGAGCTTCCTCTGGAATTTTCTTTTTTGGGGATGACATTATCGACGATACCGGTCATTACCGCCGTCTTGGTGCTTGTGGCATTGGTGCTTGTTTTTATGGGCGGGCAGATATCTTTGATATTTACGGATTTTATCCAGTGGTCGGTCATTATGTTCATGTTTCTGGCCGTGGGTCTTGTCACATACCGTGTTGTCAACTGGGACGACATCTCACGAGGTCTGCTGATGGACGATTCTCCCAGAGAGATGCTGGATCCATTTTTGCCGACTTCTGCAAATGCCTTTGGGCTATGGTATGTTGTAATGTTTACATTGAGGGGTTTCTATAACGCGCTTAGTTGGGCACCCAATACGGTTAAATCTCAGTCTGCCAGCGATGCCCATGAAGCCAAAATGATGTGGATTTTAAGCTATGTTAGATATGGCGCCAACATTGGCCTGTTATTTTCGGCGGTGGCGTGTCTGGCGTTTATGAAACTCCCCGAATTTTCCGCTCAGGCCGTACAGATCATGGGGCGAGTTCATGCGATCCCCAATGAGATCGTTCGTACCGAAATGACGGTTCCAATATTTTTGTCATTCATTTTAACTCCGGGCGTCAAGGGGTTGTTTATGGCCGGGATCATCTGTGCGGCGATCAGTACACTGGATACTTATTTTTTAAGCTGGGCCGGTGTGTTGGTGCAGGATGTTATTGGTCCTGGCCTAAAGAAACCATTGGGGCAGGAGCAGGGTCTTAAGTGGTTGCGATGGTCCACTGTGGTCGTCGCCGTGTTTGTTTATTGTTTCAGCATTCTTTGGAAACCGACGGAGTATATATGGATGTATTTTGCCATCACAGGGTCTATTTATACCGGCGGTGCGGGGGCGGTGATCTTAGGTGCATTATATTGGAAAAGAGGGACGACTCAAGCGGCATGGGCGGCGATGATAGCGGGATCCTCCCTGTCAGTGCTGGGTATTGTCGCGTTACAGATTTTTTCTAAAACAGACGGGTGGCCGGAGTTTATTAATGGGATGTCGCTATCGGTTTTGGCCAGTGTTACTGCCATCGTTGTCTATATTTCCGTTTCACTTTTATCCAGGACAAAGGATTTTGACCTCGATTCACTTTTACATCGTGACCCATCGGATAAAAGTTCGCGAATTAAAATTAAAAGTTTACTTAAAAAGATCGTCACATCGAATAAGTTTGAGCTGTGTGTGGCGGTTGTGACTTTTTCTTCGCTCGTCATAATTTTTGTTGCTTTATGGTATAGTAGAACCCATGATATTTCTGCAGAAGCGTGGATAAACTTCTGGAAATACTATTCAGTCGTGTTTTATATCCTGAGTGTTCCAATCACAGTGTGGTTCTTTATCGGATCGCTTATTGATATGAAGAAATTTATCGGCAGAATAAAAAATGAGCGTGTTGATATTTTAGATGATGGACAGGTTCACTAATGATAAGGCCAACTGACCTATTTGTTGAAAGGATAAGAATGAGAGATTACAAAAGAATACTACTTCTGGTGATTGTGTTTTTTTATGGCTCTGTCTTAGAGGCAGCGATATTATACAATATGAAATCCTATCGTATCGAGAATGATTTTGTGCCGGATGGCGATGGGACAAAAGCGGTCTGGATGCAGGCCCTGAGCCACCAAACCATCATAAGCGATTGGCAGGGAAAAACAACATACCCTATGCTTAAAACGACGGTGAAATCCTTATGGAGCGATCATTACATCTATTTTATCTACATCGCTTCCTTCGAAGAGTTGACTCTTGATCCCTCGATAAAACCCGATGAAAACGGCGATTGCTGGGAGATTTGGAATTCCGATGTGGTCGAAATCTTTATCGGAGACGGCCCGGACAGAAAGAGATATAAGGAGTTTGTTATCTCACCGATTGATCAAAAGATCGATATCCGTCACAACAAAAATCTTGAACAGGGAAAAAGCTCTGACCCTGCTTGGGATTCGGGTTGGGAGGCCGCTGTTAGCGTTGACAGGAAAACGAAGGTATGGGTGACCGAGTTTAGAATACCCCTGGAAAAGCTTAGCACGACGCCTTCTGTTGAGGGCAAAAAATTTCATTTCAATGTTTTCCGTTGCGAAGGAGCCGGTGCGGACAGAAAATATTTGAGTATGAATGCCACCTTAACGTCTAAGCCGAGTTTTCATGTTCCCGAAAGATTTGGCGAATTGACCTTGGTTTTAGGTTCCCCGAAACTTCCGGCCCCAGTCGTTTCGCTTACTTTTGAAGACATCGACAGTCCGCTCATCATCCCTGATAAAGGGTTGGCGCAAAGTCGCGGATTTGATCTTGTCGGTAAAAAAAAGGGCTTGGTATTGAATGATACAAGAATTAAAGAATGCTTAAATGGCTCCATTTCAATCACGGTAACTGGTTGGTTTAGAGATAAAATAAACCTTGATGATTTAGACAATCAGTGCCTGTTGAGTGTGCCGGGCCGTTTCAAACTAATCTCCCGCGGAATTTATAAGGGCAGGATGGGTCTGTATCTGACCACGCAATCGGCCGACCCAAAGGAAATTTCTGTCTGGTCTTCGTGGTCGAGTCCTTTTCTGGCCGAGGACAAATGGGTGTTTTTTGCATTTACCTATGACGGCCAAAAAGAGGAGGGTAATGGGGCAGTGTATGTGGGGGGTGAAACGATCCCCATCAGACTTGATCAAATGGTTTCAATCGCTTCTGGCAGGTTAGCTCAAAGCGAAAATGACGCGTTGATCGTAGGGGCTTTAAGTGATGCCGGTGGGGATTCTTTTAAGGGGGTGCTGGATAATATAAGAATTTACTCCGAGTCGCTTAGTTTTGAGCAGATTGAACAAGTGCGAAAAAGTGATATGGGCCAACAGCGGCTTGATGCGTTAAACGCCGAGCAGGCACAAAAAGAATTAGAAAAGAAAAATTTTCAGGCGGCTGTCGTTCAAAAGTATTGGTCGGAAAACTTTAATGCGGCTCGCGTTGATTCCCTCGACTGGGTTTTTCCGGATAGGGCCCCTCAGTCAGCCAAGGGGAACGAGTCATTAAGTGTTCCAAGGGGCGGCAAGGTTGCGATTCAAATTGCCTTAATGAGCCAATCCAATGGACTGTGCCGGTTTGATGTGTCGTCGTTCGTCGATGCTCAGGGCAATACGCTTAAGTGTCAGGTTAAAACTTATAAGTTGCTTGATGTTCTGGTCGAAGCGAACCGAGGTGGTTGCGGCAGAACCAGTGTGGCCATTGATCCGCCAGGATTATGGAAGGATTATTTTACTCGTCAGGCACCCTTTAGAGTCTATGATCCCGCTTTTGAATCGGATAGACTGAAGTTAGAAGCCGGTCGGTACAGGCCCATGCTGATTGAGGTTACAGTTGATGCCGATGCGGTGGCCGGTCTTTATCAGGGCCATGCCAATTTTACCACACAATCGCTCCCGGAAGACGATGCGTGTTGCGGCGGGAAGTACCCCAAAGGGTATCAGAAACAGAGCGTGCCCTTGAAAATCCAGGTCCATAAAACAGTGACGCCTGAGAATTACATCCTGCATTCAACGCATTGGCTTTCAGTAAAGCCGGAGAACCTGACCCGCCTTCAACCTCTCGAATGGTGGAGTGAGGGCCATTGGGCTCAGCTTGAAAATTCGGGCCGGATTTTACGACAGTTCGGTCAGGATACGATGTACACCCCGCTGGTCGATGGTTCCCATCCGCTTATCCGGACGATTCGCAAAGAGGATGGAAGCCTTGATTTTGACTATCGCCGTTTTGACAGGTGGTTTAAGATGTACCTGGATATGGGCTTTGTTAATTTTGACGGCCATCAAATCGCGGGTGGCCATCATGCTTTACCGATGGAGGTGTATGTTTTCGAAGGAAATGATAAAGAGAGACTTTTTTCAAAGGGTGATAAGGATTCGGTTGAACGCTGGTTTGATTTTATCCCTGTTTTTTACCAAAGTCTTTATACGCATTTGAAACAAAACAACTGGTGCCAGTACTACAGTCAATACCAACTTGATGAGCCCAAGCAAAGGGAAATTTACAAGAGACTGTATGAACTGGCACAGAAATATATGCCCGGCATCAAAACAAAAGACGCCATAAACGGCTCTCCTGAGTATTATTCGCCGCTGGTTGATGTGCATGTTTTCAGTATCTCCTCCCTGGCGACTCAAAAAGAGGTTGCTTTGGAACGAGAGAAACGCGGTAAGGAAACCTGGATGTACCATTGCTGCAGTCCCTATCCGCCTTATCCCAATAGGGGGCTTGATGAAGCCCTGACCAGTTCACGCTTTTATCCCTGGTGTGCTTACCCACTTAATGCTACCGGTTTTCTGCATTGGGCGGCCAATGTGTACCGAGGAGCTGACCCGTACAAAACATCGGTTGGCCCCGTACCGAGTGGCTCACAAAACCCCGGACATCCCCCTGGAGACAACTGGCTGTTTTATCCCGGGTCGACGGGACTTGTACCGTCATTACGGATGTTTGCCTTCAGAGACGGACTGCTGGACCATACCCTGCTGATGATGCTTGCAGAGAGAGACCCTGCAAAAGCCGATCAGGTCATGGCTCGTATCGCCCGTTCACTGGTTGACTTCCAAAGAGATCCGGAATCATACCATAAAGCGAGAAAAGAATTGTTAAACGCTTTAGATGAGCGGGACTGAGGATCGGCCATAGCGGTCTATTTCTTTTGGATTAAAATAACCCAATCACCCTCTATGGAGCAAGCCGGTGACGGCGGTTTTAGATGATGGGGGCCGGTTACGGAAAGAGCGTTTTCAGGTTCCCAGGTCCCTTTGCGGGGATCAAACCATTTGACTTGATAAGAACCAGTCGGAAGCTGGATATTTACAGTGGGCGTTTCGCTGCGGGGATTGTCGGTCTCCGGGGTGGTGCCGTCGGGATTGGCTGCGTAGACGATATAAGTTTGCCCATCGTGAATGCACTTTGCCTGAAGGGGATCTCCGCCCACCAATGCATCGGCCGGAACCATGCCAGCCAGAGTGAGCCCCGTATCGGTAAAGAAGGTCTGGACATGACGGTAGTCATGTGCTCCCTGGGACAGGAAGCCGCGTTCATTCGCGAGATAGTATCCCTGCACACCGCTCAATTCGTCTTTGCCATAGGGCTCATAGGTCTTCAATCCGCCGTAGGTGGCATGGCCGCCTGACAACAGACTGGCCCACATAAACCGCCGGAAAAAGTAACGCCGATTTTTAGGGGGTATGTAATTTTCATAGCGATCTTCATCCAGTACCACCGGGTCGTTCCCCTTTTCCCGATAGGTCAGAAGGAGTTCGCCGCCAACCTGGTCGAGGTCCTCTAAGGTGATGATGTCGGACCAGGGTTCCTTGACGAAGGCGTAGCCAGCACGACGATTTTGCTGGTTGGTCAGCAGGGTGCCCCAGGGCTCACGGGCCTTCATGTCCCGGCCGATTTGGTCGATGACATGGTAGCTGATCTGCCGGCCCTTGAGCTTGGCCAGGTCTTTTTGTTTGACGATCTCACGGTCGTTGGAAATTTCCCAGTGGACATTGGGATAGGCCGACCAGCGGGCCTGAGCGTATTGGGCGATAAAGCGGGACAAAGGGTCTCCTTCTCCATAGTGAATTAGTTCCTTGGTATCTTCAGCATAGGGGATCAACTGCAGGATGATTTGTGGGTAATGGTTCAGACAGTATTGCAGCCGCCGGTCGATCTCCTGCCAATAGCCCACCTCTAACTGCTTTCTGTCCGGTGTGTATAACGCTTCTACGGTACCGCGGGCCTGAGCGAACCAGGTGCGGATCTTGGTAAATCCGGCTTCGGCGGCCTGATCGATATACTCTTGCCACCGCGGCTCGCTTTTGACCACAAAGCGGTAGCCGGTATCGCCGATATGCAGA
>JAGGWF010000082.1 GCA_021157685.1 Planctomycetota bacterium
AAATGCAGCAGAAACTTATCTTCATTGGGAAACTTATCGGCACCGATACCAAGGATATGGCCATCATCTTCGACGCCCACCAAAAGCGTTCCGCCTTCGCTGTTCAAAAAGGCAGCCATGGTTTTCAGGCAGGCGATTTCCATCGCCTTGTCCGGTTTATTTGAGCGAAGGTTCCATCGCAGTGTGGATTTGAATTCTAAGCCGTCATTTTCTCCAGCGGCGATAACTTCCAATAATTGAGCGTTATCCATACCATTTAGTGCTGGTGGTAAAGCGGTCTGTGTGATGTCGTACTGATACCGCCGCCATAAAAAGATCGTGGCGATCAGGATAAGGACGAAACTGATAGGTGGAAACCATTTTAATGACGGACGGCCCTGTCGCATCGCAGCGATTATTTCGGACTCCGGGACAATCAGACCGGAATAGAGATGCTTGTTTTTAATCTGTAACGAACGAATTGAAACCCACCATGGCTGGGCGTCAAAGATAAAACGGAATGCTTGGTCGTTATTTGTTTTGCCGCTTTTCCACTGCGTAAAAACCGCCAGGATCAGCGGGTCGTTTGTTTCTTCAATGTCGGGTTTTCCGTCATCGGTCAACAGGAACTGCTGCGGCAATCGCTCCGGAAGGTTAGACATCAGAAATAGACGGGCCTCCATATATTTTTTGAGGCCGGCAAAGAAATCTGTCGCATCTATATTCAGCGCAACGGCATAGGACTTGTTGGATTTTGGATTTTGAAAAACAGTTGCCGCAAGAATGGTTGACTTGTGACTCTCTGAATTTAAGTCGCCGGGATGCCAGTCGATCTTATTCGGGTCGGCTTTCTTTAGTGTTTTGTCAAGAAGTTGGCTGCATTGCTCTTGGGTTATTTTTTCGGGGCCGGTACAACCGTTTTCGTTTAGGGTATAGACGGTCGTTGTTTCGCCGTCCCAGAAAAGAACCTGATTGACATTTTGAAGATAAAAGCTTGAGAAGCGGCCCAGGAAATCCCGAATATCTTCCGGGTTTTTGGGATTCAACCGTTCTTTTGTATTTCCCCGGGCCTGTAAATACCGGATGTCTCGAAAAATCGGCTCAAAGAAAAGGGTGATTCGCTTGTTGGCGTTCCCGCTTTGGTCGTAGATTGCCTTCTTGGCAACCTCTGTTTTTATCTCAGTAATATTAATAACCGAGTAAACCGTCAAAATTGTCATTAAAGGCAAAACAGCAAACAGCATAAGCCGCAAGATTTTTTGTTCGGTGTTCCTCGGGGGTGTTTTTAGAAAAGTCAGTATTTGCATAAATGCTATTCCTTATAAGGCCTTAATAATAATCAGCGTAATGTCATCGGACGGCGAGACGGGTGCGGAGAACGCTTCGACCGAGGCGATAACGGCATCGACCATCTGTTCAGCGGAGTCTTCGATGCGGGTACGAATCATTTCAAAAAGCCGCTCTTTGCCGTAGGGTTGACCGGATGGGTCTTCGGCCTCCCAGATGCCGTCGGTTCCCACCAGCAAAATGTCCCCCGCTTCAAAGGTGATCGGCCCGGCCTGTTCATACTTCATGTTTTTCATGTATCCGGTTATCGGGCCGGTGTTCGGTAATTCTTCAAACGCATCCTGTTTGCGGTGATACCACAGGACTGGATCGTGTCCACCGGAGGCCCAAACCAACGACCGACTCTCACTGTCCAATGCCCCGTAAAACAGCGTCATAAACTTATCGTCGCCGGTGTCTTCGGATAGTTGGTCATTAAACTCTGCCATCAGTTCTGCCAGGTCTCCGGTAAAGTGCAGCGAGGCATTCCGCAGGATGCTGCGTGCTGAGGCCATCAGTAAAGCGGCACCGACACCGTGACCGGTTACATCACCCAGCACGATACCGATCTTGTTCTTTTCCGACCCCGGCAGGTGGATAAAATCGAAATAATCGCCGCCGGTTTCATCGCAATAACGACACCGACCGGCAATTTCAAAACCGGGTACTTCCGGTGCTCGCTGCGGCAGGAGATTTTGCTGAATCGCCCGCGCCAAGGCGAGCGATCGTTGGGTTTTTTCATGCTCGTGCAGTTTGGGGCCGAGATCATTGAACACTTCGGCGAGACGCTGGAGTTCATCGCCAGTGTGGATGTCGGCATGAGCGGAAAAATCGCCTTCGGCGAGTGTGTTGGCTGCAAGGGCTAATTGGTTGATGGGCTTGGTAAATTTTTTAGCTTGAAAAAATGAAAGGATCGCAGCGACCGCAACAATGACAAAGATTAAAAATCCCGCTCTACGCAAATGTTTGATGTTCTCATCCAGCAGCATCGCCTGCGTTTGCTCGACCAGCCAAAGCACAACCTCATACGGCACGATCATCACCAATGCCGCCTTTCGTCCGATGCGGCCGCTATAAACCCAAATCGCTTTTTTGCCCTTATATTCCATTATTTTCAGGCCGGACTTTTCGGCTTTAAGATCTTCGAGCATTTTCCCAAACGCATCGGTGTCTGCTGAGAGCAGTTTCGGCATCTGGACTTCCACCCGCCAGTTACCGGAATCGTCCGTGTCCCAGTTGTGCATCAAAATATCCAGCTCATCGGCAATTTCAGCTTCCGGTTTACCCAGTGTAACCAGAAACAGTTCCGCTTTTTCCTTCAAAGCCGAAGGTATCTTCAGACCGGCAAACATATTATCCATTGTCATGTCAATCGCGGTAACGCCCGCAAAGACCCGGTCGGGACGGAAAACGGGTGCCGAAACAGTCAGAACAAGCTTTTGGCTTGCTACATCGATGCCTATGGACGGTGGAACCCAATCGCCCTGTTTTTCTTTTGCCGCACGGTACCAATTGCGTATCCGCGGATCATAATCAGCCGGGAGTTGGGCCATTTCTTCGCCGGGATAGCTGGTATAGAGACCATTTTCAAGCCCTGTGTAAAGCCAAAATATCCTGCCGCGATTGGATTCGTACAAATCATGATAAATCGGCGTCATCGTCCATAGGCGAGCCGCGTCTTTTTGGATTTTTTGGGGGACGACATCTTCGGCAAGGAACAGGGTCTGCTGCCGAAAGTTGAGATTTTTGGAATACGAACGATCCTCTTGTGGCCGGAATGCTTCGTTTATAGCAGACAAATCGGTCAGCGCGTCATAAAATCCGTATGCTACCTTCTCCGAAACTGGGTGTAGCGGCGGACTTTGGATCACCAAGCGATTTTCTACCTCGCGCACCTGTAATTGCAAACTGACTCGCAGCGAACTGACCGAACCTATGATCGCTTCACGATAATTGTGAACATGGACCGTGAGGCCTTCGGTTGCATCCCGAAGCTCTTTGGTTTGGATGTCATTGGAAATCTGCGAAGAGAGGTGTCTGATCGAAATGCGTGTCAGAAAAACGATCGCTAACGCCGGCAGTAGTGACACCATTAGCAACAGAACCAATAATTTGCTTCGTATCTTCATAGTATCCGTTACTGGCCAGAATCAAACGAACCATCTTCCTGGATTCGCTGCTGGATTTTGATGAGGTAATTGTCCATTTCCTGCGTACTCTCAAATACCGTCAAAGTCGGCAACAAGCGGACAATCTCAAAGACCTTTGCAATTTGCGGAAGCATATTCAGCATCATCAGGTCGCCGCCGCGTTTGGCCAGCGAGGTCCGGGTCTTCATGACAACACCGACGCCGGCGCTGGTAATCATCTTCAGGGCGGCCATGTCGAGGATGATGATGTCAGCGCCGTCAAGCAAAGCCTTTTGTATCTGCTGATCCAGGGTGGGGGTTGTCTCGGAATCCAGTTGGCCGGATAATGTGAAGCTGACGGTATGCGCATTCTTTTGTATTGGTGTGATCTTTAGAGCCATGTTTAATCCTTTCCTGTGCTGTTTATCAGAATTTATAGCGAATGCCTGTATGAATTCTTGTATCGTTTTTATCTTTGCCCGGATCGACAACCGACTGGTACTCATGCAGTATGCCCAAAACAAAACTAAGGTTTATCTCATCGCTTAACAGATAATCCCAGTCAAATGTCGTCCGCGTCCGGTTATCACTGAAATCGGACAACACCGGGTAGAACAGTGTCGAGAAGCTGTATGTCTGTTTTGCCGTCGGCTTCCACTCAAACCCCATGCCAACAAGCCCTTCAAATTTGGGGTCCGTATTCTCGGAACCCCACTCCTTACGAACACCCGGCCCAGCCCGCATGTCCAACCAAAAATCCGGTTTCTGGATGAGCTTGTAGCCAGGCCCCAAGTGAAGCCCGATACGATGCCGCCAGGACTCGAATACATCATAGTCATAACGACCCATCATAAAGAAAAACCAATCTGAATTCTCGAACGATTGGTCCCGCAAGAGACCGATTGTTAATTTGTCGTCGGTTTTTTCTCCATCCGATTCTTTATTATAATAAGACAGATCGGTTACAGACTTAACATTGGATAACTCTCGACCGAGTTTAAACCCCATACGGAATGACCGTTCGTCCGTATTTCCGGTTTCTGAGGTCAGAGACACATCGATGCTCGACGACCAGCCATTTTCTTTGGCACGGGCGGAAAACGCTTTTAACCTGTCGAATTCCGGTTCCTTGACCAGATGGCTGGGGGCCGGCGGGCCTGTTTCGGGCTCGGGCTGATTTTCTATTTTCGCTGTTTCGTCAGGAGCAACTAAGACAGAGGTGATTCGGGTTGAGGCGATTCTGATCTGGCCAAGGTCGGCGTGTTCCAGCAGAACACCATCGTCATTCTGCTCAATGACTTTTCCGTGAATGACATCGCCGCCTTTGAGGGTTACTTCGTCGGCATAGGATAGTGTCACTGTCGTTATGATGAAAATACAGCCCACGCAAAAAACCGTGTTGAATTGATTGAAGAGCCGCTTATGAAATCGCATCCTGTGTCCTCATTGCTTACTGGTTTTTCTTCGCTTTGGCTGTTTGCAGCTTTTTGATTACGAACCAGCTACCCCATACCAACATCACTATAGCCAGTACCAGTTCAAACAATCGCCACATAACATGATCAATCAACGAACGAAGCTGTTTTTGCATTTCTGCGGCATCGACCGTCTGTTGAATCCGAGCAACGGCATTGCCTACTTTGTCAGCCGTTTGGCCGGCATTGAGCAGCATGGTATCGAAATCACGCATCCCAAAACCCGGTGGTGCATTCGGGTCTTTCGGCTTATCACTTTTGAACATCCCTATAAGCTCTTGGATAGAGTCTGAAGCATTTTTCCAGGCAACGCCCGCATCGCTGGCCTGCTGGGCGGTTATAGTGAGAGTTTGGCTTGTTGTGTTGAGTTGAGCTAACATCTTCTTGACATGGGCCGATGCCTCAACGGCGTTCTGCATAGTCGTTTGCAGTTGCTGCTGGCTTTGATCAGATTCTTCGAGGACGGTCAATAATTCGGTCCTCATCTGTTGAGGCATGGTATCTAAAACCTCCACGAGCCGAGTGCTGCTTTGAGAAAAGTCGTTTAAACTTTCAAGGAATGATTGTGTCATCTCAGACTCTTCAAAATCATCGACCAAAATCGACATTTGCCATCGCGTTGATTCCGGCATCTGCTCGGCGACATCGGTGAAACGATCGACCGAATTGCTTACTTTATGAATCGCATTAGCGGTATTGTCCACACCTTCCAACGCCCGAATCGGGGCCATCGGGATACTGAGTGTTTTCATCAGTACTCCGACTTCCTCTTCTTTTTCCTGTGTTGCATAGACTATGAGGTTCGCATAGACTCCCTCAATTGGATGCTGCCTCGAAAAGTGGTAAACATTTATTTTGAGTTCTTCAAATTGCTTGTCCGTCAAAAAAAGGCAGGCAATACGCTCGATATCTGTTTCGACTATTTCAATAAATGCAATCGCCCGCGGCCGTTGGTCGCCATGGACAGATAGGCCGGCACCCTCTTCAAAATAAATATGCAATCGTATTACCAATGCCCATGTATCAAAGAACGCGACCACTGAATCATCCGACGCCGTCATCGCATGCAGCGCTTCAACAATCTTTGTCTGCATTCGCGTGCTCGTTCGTTTGCTGCGGCGCGTTCCACTGGCCTCATTCATACCATCGGCGGTCTGCCTCATCCTGGAAATGAACAGATGCTCGAATCGATCCAGTTCGTCCCGAAGCTCTTCTTTGCTGATTTGGCCTTTTTTTGGCGCCTGGCTTCTGCCGATAGTCCGTTTGGAACCACCGCAACCAGACAAAATAACCAGCATCAAGATAGCCGTTACCAGACATTTCTTCATGGCAAGCCCCTATTGACTCTAAATAGTCCGCTTTTTGTTATTCGCTCAGTGTACCGGCAAGGCCTTTGATTCGCCAGTGCAGCGATGTTTCCGGCTCGGTTCGCTTGGCATCCAACGGCAATTCTTTTTCTGTGGCCAATAGGTATCCCTTTTCTTGCATACACTGGGCCATAAACTCAAATTCATAATTGCCGGTATTGACAAAGTCCGTCCGCCATTGAAGTTCCCGAAAACAATCCTCACGGTCTTGCAAGCATTGTTTATAAATAACATCCTCTTGATACCAGTATTGTGTACAGCCGGTAACAAATATCCCACAGATTGCCAGTAATAAAATGATACTTCGATTCGCCATCGTTATTCTCTCCTGAATATTATTTTCCGATACAACTTGGTCTTTATTCTATACACACACAAGGCACTCTTCAAGAGATTTAGTGCTTTTATTGTCTCGCAAAGGGTGGACGACAGGAAGGAGATGTGCTATATCCAATATCGTAGCTTATCGGACACTGAAAAACAACCACAGCCGCGTTCGGTTATTTTTAAAATGCTCCCTGCTGAGCCATTAGCTTTTCCAGATCACCTCTGAGGGGAATAGAAACCGCTTCGCACTGAAAAATCGTCTGTATTATCGGCCAAGTCTCATTCGAAAGGAAATCTCTGCAACATTTTGACCCAGGTGGTGTTATTTTTTACATTTTATGTGGAATGTCGCGGGACTCGACTCCGGCCGCTTGAAATTGTACGGTTAACCCGGCGGGTCATATCGACGACAGAACAAGAGATACACCTGATGGGTGATAATAGACCTTAACCCGACAGGGAAAGATTCGAGCAGCACTACCGGCGAAATAAGGAAATAAAGATGTTCGGGATGAACGGTAAAAAAATCTGTCCGATCGGCGTTGATCTTGGCAGCGGATATTTGAGAGTTGTCCAATTGGGCCAGAACGAACAGGGACTGTTTCTGCAATCGGCTGCACTGCGTGCGAACCCCGAAGACACTGAATTCCGAAGCGCTGCCTGGCAGCACTGGGCCGCTGAAACCACTCGGGATCTTGTTCGCAAAAATGATTTCAGGGGAAAATCCGTTGTCACCGCCATTCCATCGGACGATCTGTTCATTGATCCTATCCGAATTTCGCGTTCTGCACTGAAACAGATTAACGAAATACTTCCTCAAAAACTCCAACATCGGCTTCCTTTCCCCGTCGAGAATGCCCTGTTTCAGCATGTGGTGATTGACGCCGGCGAAAAAAACGATTCGGACGCCGTAGATATCCTGGCTATTTCAGCCAATCGTGAAGATATCAATCGACATCTGGCCATTTTTGAAAAGGCGGGTCTTGAGGTCGCGGGAATCAGTATGTGGCCGACGGCGATGACCAAGAGCTTTATGAGTTTCTTCTGCCGACGAAAGAATGAAGAGGATGCGACTGCGATCCTGATCAATGTCGGCACCAATCATACCAATGTTGTCATTACCCGCGGACCGAATCTGTTATTCGCCCGCGTTATGTCTATCGGCTATATACAGCTTGAACAGGGCCAGATGGTTCAACGGCTGTTCTCAGAGATCGACGCCTGTATGCAATACTTCAGCGATAGCGCGGCGGCAGCACCCATCGGACGGATCGTATTTTTAGCCGGCACCGGTGCCAGCCAAACACTCTGCGACAAGCTTGCCGGATTGGCTCAGAAAATGCAGGTGGCCGCACAAATCGGAGACGTTTTAAGCGCTGTTGAGATTAATCATAGCCCGGAATGTCTGATTGACCGCCGCAATTGTAAGGTCGATTGGGCCACAGCGTTCGGGCTGAGTTTAGATGGATTAAATTAAAGTGAGGTGAATAATTATGGCTATGGTCAATTTTGTTCCAGATGATTATGTACAGCAACGGCAAGCCAGTCGCAGCAATGTACTCTATTTGATGCTTCTGCTGGCCATGCTTGGAGCCATCGGCATTACTTTCGGATTTATCAAGATACGACAGGGAAAGGTGCAGAAGGAACTGGCTGAGCTTAATAGCCGCATGGGTGAAGCCCAACAGCAGATCGCCCAACTGGAAGAACTCAAAACAAAAAGTAAGGCCATGATGGCCACGATGGTGATGACCGCCGAACTGCTCGAGCCC
>JAGGWF010000033.1 GCA_021157685.1 Planctomycetota bacterium
ATTTCTTGATAAGTTGGTAGGCCATAAATAAAGGTGACTGAGCGATCTCAGATGAGAAGTGCCCCATTCCCTGGTTCCATACAAAGAGCGAAAACAACTCATCCATCTGTTCGACTGTAACACCAAGATAGTAGGCCTTAATCAACTCCCGTGTTGCCTGCCTAAATCGCCTTGCTCCAACGGCATTGGAAAGTGAAAGCATAAATTTCATTTTTAACTCAATAGCGGGATTCTCTTTCGACCAAATCAACTGCCAAAAATTCACCGTTAGATCGCCAAGAGTCGCATCGATATCCGCATACTTCGTAATGACAATCGGCTTTAAGGGCAAATCGTTTAAGGTGCTTTTTTTTTCTTCAATGCGATAAAAGAAAACCGCATAGTCGCCCCCATCCTGTTTTTCAGTTACATAGTCAAATCCCATTTCTTCCAATGTGGCATACAGTGGAATCGGCTCAAAACTTTGAACGACTTTAATACCTTCGCCTTTTTTTAACATCCCGGCTTTTTTGAGTATGGCAGGTAGAAAGTTCCCTTTAAGGCCTCGTACATCCATCTCAATAAAATCTTTTTTATTCTTGAGCCAATCTTTTTTCATGGTTTACTCCATTTTCAATTTTCGTGCGGTTTTCATATCCTTAGCATAAACATATTTATTTTGTGCTACTCTGTGCTTAGTCAGGAGATACATTCAGCTCCGTTATAAATATCCTCTATATGCATCACAACGGCTGCAACCTTTGGCAAGTCGTCCGAAACCCATTTTTGAACTTCATCGAACATGGCTCCTTCTGTAAGTCTTTCGGCCGTGCCTTTTATCTGGAAAGAACCTTTCTCCTCATCCAGAACAGTAAAAGCAATTTTCCCATTGTTTAAAATATTATCTCGTGTTTTGTGAAGAAAATTATCCGCAATGAGAACCGTTTGGTCATCGATCACCTTTAAATACGAAATGTACGCGACATTGGGAATACCTTCTTGACTGCTTGTTGCCACAGGAAAAGCATTCTGTTTTGATATTGCTTTTTTAACTTCGTCTGTTAATTGTACCATACGACTGCTCCTTTGCTTTGTGTGTATTTTAGTTATTTCAAAATAGTTTTTTCCGACATATCAGCACTCTATAAATCCTTATTTGCCTGGATTGGTTTTGTTATCGTGATTGAGCAACATCGCCAAATTGGCAACTCTATAACCCATATCCTTTGCCGTTTCAATCCCTATCTCATCACATTCAATCCCTTTCTGTTCGTCGCTCACCAAAGCGGCTCCAAAATGTGCCGCTCGGGTGCTGCCGCTGACACAGACCATATCATGACAAAACATGGCTGCCTGAACGGCCTGGATGGTCAATTCCTGCCCGCCATTTCGCACACCGCCGACAGCTAGGACGGCCCCGACTTTATTGTGCAACAAAGAGCCGTTACGCGACAGCACAACCGTTCTGTCCAGAAAGGCCTTGCATTGTGAAGTCATCATCCCCAAATAAACCGGTGTCCCTATGATAATCCCTGCAACCTCTTCATCGCTGAGAACCGGAATCAATGAATTAAAATCATCATTCTGTTTACATTCAGGATGATTTCGACAGTAACCACAGCCCAAACATCCATTGACACTCAAATCTGCAAGTTCGACAATCTCGGTTTTTATTTCATTCGATTCTTTGTTGACAGCTTCAAGACAGATTTCTAACCCTTTTTGTGTTGTTTGGTCTTTGCGCGGGCTGCAATTAATTCCTATTATTTTCATTCTATATTCCTGAGTTATTGTTAGATAGTCGCTCTATAATAGAGCTGTTGATTTTGCGATTTTGTTTCTATTTTACCCTCCGAGAGTAACTCTTCTACATATTTAACCACTTCATTTCGATGAAGACCAAGACCTGCGGCAATATCTTCAACAGAACAGGGCCGACGCTGTAAAAGCGTTAAGACATCTTCGCGGCGAGCAAGAAAATCCTGTTGTTTATGAATCTTGCTGTAATCGGCAATAACTTCTGTTTTTTCGTACAGCTTCTCGGTAATCGTTTGTAATTGCTTTTGCGGCACGGGTTCTGCAAAGCCCTCAGCAGGGGGTCGAGTCACTGTATTCACCTGGACTTTATCGGGACCGATGGAGTTTATACAGGTTTTCATCCTATTGATCTCCATTTCCGTAGTGGTTATGCCAGCGAGAAGAAAAACTTCCAGCCAATATTTGCCGGTATATTCATCACGGAACTTAACCAATCCTTCTACCATTTTGCTGAACATTATATCACCATGAGGCCGGTTTACATATTGAAATATCTGGCTGCTTCCTGCGTCAAGTGACGGAACAACCAAATCCGCCGATTTCAAGGCCTTTCTTACTTCCGGCAGCCATAACAGCGAACCATTTGTAAGTACAGCGACAGGAATATCAGTGATGTCTTTAATCCTGGAGATAAGATCCTCAAGCCGTGAGAAAAGCGTTGGCTCACCTGAACCGGATAAGGTTATATAATCAGGTTTAGTACTGAGTTTTGCCTTGAGTTGAGCGATGATAATATCCATCGGAACCCATTCCTTTCTCTGCATTGTTTTATGGGTCGTTCTTCCAAGCTGACAGTAGATGCAATCGTATGTGCAAGTCTTAAACGGCACCAAGTCAACACCCAGTGAACGCCCCAGTCTTCTGGAGGGAACGGGGCCAAATATATAGTCTTGTGTTTTCTCTTTTTTTGCTGTCATAATAAAAATTATCCTGAAAAGTATTAAAACAAATCATATTGTCACAATATCATGACTATTAGTCAGGTAAAGTCAAAATATCCACACCCTCTTGAGTAACCAAAATAGTGTGCTCAAATTGGGCGCTGCGTTGCAAATCATAAGTAACTGCTGTCCAACCATCTCTCCAAATTTTAGATTTCCAAATACCCATATTAATCATCGGCTCAACAGTAAAAATCATACCGGGTTTTATCTTCGTATGTTCTCTTGGATCATAGTAATGCGGTACGGTTGGGCTGGAATGGAATAGTTTGCCAATACCATGTCCACAATAGTCGCGTACTACACTGTAACCATGTGCTTTTGCATATGTTTCAATAGCATAGCCAATATCTCTAATCAAACCATTTGGTTTGATAGCAGCAATTCCACGCATCATTGACTCATGAGTAACAGTCAATAGGTTACGAGATGCCTGGTTAATCCTGCCAACAGAAACGGTTTCAGAGCAATCACCATGCAGGCCGTTTAGAAAAATGGTGACATCAATATTAACAATATCACCATTTTGTAATGGCCGATCATCGGGAATACCATGACAGATAATCTCGTTAACAGATGTGCACACACTTTTGGGGAAACCGTTGTAGTTGAGAGGACTTGGATATCCGCCCTCAGCAATACATGCTTCATGAACGATAACATCAAGGTAATCGGTAGTAACACCTGGATGTACAGCTTTGATGGCTTTGTCCAATACCCGACGTGCAGCATGGCATGTGTATCGCATTTGTTCAATTTCTGATGTGCTTAATTCAGTTTTTGCTAAAGGTTTTTGTTCACCTCTCTCGGTTTCAGCATAATCAGGATATTTGATATGAACAGGAACAATATATTTTGGACTAACTCTTCCCTTGGACACTAAATGTTTTGACATCATTGGCATATCAACGGGTCCCTTTTTAAAATTAAGTCTATCTCGATCTATATTTTTGCGCGTTAATTTTAGATATTAGAACGATTGCCTGTTTTTCTGAAATTCAAGACACAACCTTGATTAAAGCTATCATTATGACTTATAAGACCACAATGTTTTTTGTCAAAAATAAAACCTGAGTCTTGAATCTCCTGTTTAATTTTTTCCACCGTCAAATCTATAAACTCCATTCCTGGATTATCTCCAAGAGCATGTTTCGGGTAAACAGAAATCAAGCCATTTTGTTTCAAAATACGATACGCTTCAATATAGAGTTTCTCTCTATCTCTTTTTTTGTGGAAATGAAGAACATCATAAAACAAAACAACATCCGCAGACTCGTTATCTAATCCTATTTTTGTCTGACCTGAAGTGTTTACTGTTCTTATATTTTTCAAGTTTAAGTGAGATGATTTTTTCTGCAACTCATCTAATGCTGCTTGATCTTTGTCCACAGCATAAACGACACCCTCATTCCCGACGACCTTAGCCGCTGGAATAGTATAATGGCCCACCCGGCAACCAAAATCCAGAACCGCTTGGCCGGATTTGCAACCAACTCTTTTCAGAAATTCAACCCCATCAGTTGTTTCCCATATTTTTTTTTCATTTGTAACCATTTCCAGATACCAAGCCCTTAATTTTAAAAATCATTTCATTGACATTTCTGTCGTTATATTTAATTCCATATCGAATGGATTGTATCGGCTCATCATACTGGCTTTTCCAATGATTCTTATTTGCATTTGAGAAACGCCTTTTCGATCCGTGTATTTTTTTACTTTCGTTGTATATCGGTATACGATAAGCGTACTGCCTGTTTCTTTCTCAAGCAGATTTAGCAGTTCTTCCCCATTGATTCCTGAGTACTTATTCTTAAATCCTCTAAAAGTAAATCTTCTATCTTTAAATTCGTTAATTGAATAGATCGCCAAATTGAGCCCTTCACTTTTCTGATAGACTATATTCTTTCTTCTTTTTATCAAATCAGTTAAAGACATGTTATCTGGTTCCTATCCAACGGCTATCAGAAAAACCCCTAACAGCCAATACATTTTCTTTTACTTTGAATTTAAATTCTGGAGAATGCTCTTATAATGGAATATGCGTACCCGCGGAACAAGCGAGATACTGTTCTGGAAAAGTGGTTTTAATTTTCTCAACGGTTTCCGCTCCGGTACAATGGCAAGGGGCGACTTTCTGTACGCCGTAATCTTTCAGTGCCTCAATCGTCTTTTCGATTCGTCCGGCAGACGCATTCAAAAGATGCATTCCACCGATGACGGCATAAATACGCTTTTGACCACTGAGTTTTGCAGCGTAATGCAGAGTATTGACCACACCGGAATGAGCACACCCAAGAATAATGACCAGCCCTTGCGGGGTCTCAATTAGCAACGCTTGGTCATCAGCAATCTCATCGGCGAGGGTGCCTTCAGGATCGTCATAGAATGCCCCACCGGTATCTTCGTATTCCGTGATGCGAGGGATCGCACCGGTTACCATGACCCCCGGATAAATCCGATGCGGCTGGGGCGTATAGACAACCTTTCCTTTCGGAACCGCGTCGGACAACGCCTGGCAGCACGCCTGCGGCATCGAAATCTGTCGCGGCGGTTTTGGGGGCTTGCGGCTATACCGAACCTTGGGCGCATCCGGGTGAAGATAAATCATCGCGTCCGGCGCCTCATCGAGAACCGCTTTCAGGCCGCCGGTATGGTCGTAATGACCATGGCTGAGTATGATCGCATCGGTTTGGGACAGGTCAACCTTGAGCTTTTTCGCGTTTTGTGCGACCAGATCGCTTTGGCCCGTGTCAAAAAGAATATGCTTGCCGCCATACTCAATCCAAAAAGACAAGCCATGCTCAGACGAAAACCCTTCAATCGCCGTGTTTTCAACCAGTACTGAAAGCGATACTATCTTATCCTGACGATGACTTTTAAGGGCATAACTCATAATTGCATCATAAAGTCCCGAAGCGGCGAGATTGGAGCAATGATACTTTTGTTCCGGCAAGCCCCCCAGCGCTGCGGCCACCTGATCGTCCGTCAGTTCAGCGGCCTCATCGATATGCTTGCCCATGGCCAACTCTATCATCATACTGCAACAGGCCACCGCCGCGGGGCAGCCAAAGACCTTGTACTTAATATCAACCAGATGCTCATCGGCAACCTTGATCCACACACGCAATGTGTCCCCGCAGTCCGGCGAGCCAACATTGCCAACGCCATCGGCATCGAGAATCTCGCCGATGTTGCGAGAATTGGTAAAATGTTTAAGTACCTTGTCTGTATACTGCATAAGAAAACCCATTAATTCGGATTAATCAGTTTTGGTTGATCGTAATATTTGCCCTTAGCTGTTGCTTTGACTTTTCCATCCTGGGTAATCTCAGCTTCCAATAGATACAGAGGATGCGAATCTCGTGTTACTCTCGCTGAAACGGTTGCCTCTTGTTTAATGGCTACAGGGTGTCGAAATCGTATCGTCATTTCAGTGGTTACAGTGGCCTGGCCACGCGCAAACATACAATTTCCCATTGCACCATCTAAAATTGAAGAAATCACTCCACCATGTAACATGCCGGGGTATCCCTCAAAAACATCATCGCATTGAAAGGTAGCTGAGACGCTCCCCTTATCAACAATCTCAAACTCCAAATGCAAACCATTTCCATTTCCAAAACCGCAAACAACACATCTGGGATGGACCAAGCCGCATACATTAGAAATCGTATTTTGCACTGTTTCGGTACTCATAACTGCTTCTTTTTGTTATTTGTATCCAAACTGCCGTGATAAGTTATATCCTGGCTCTCTATGTAAATCAGCATGATGCCTTCAGAAACACAGATACAAGCTTCCGTTTGAGACAATTCATTGCTCAAGCCATGTGTAGCAGATAGCAAACACTCATCCCGTAATGGATATTTCAGGCCTTTTGTTCTTACCTTAAGAGTATCTAAACTAAATGGCATCAACGAGACAACAGAACCAATCCTGCCGTGCAGCACACATTTCTCACTTTTATCAACCGCAACCAATGTAGAAGCGCCATCAAGGATAGCTACCCGTCCGGGATAACCAGTAACCAAGGCAATATTGCCCAAGATGTGATCCAGACGACCGCCGGTTGCCGCGATAAGGATAACCTGTTCGTATCCATGTTCTAAGGCATATTCCACAGCAAGTTCTGCATCGGACTTATCTTTGACCGCCGGATACCGAATGTATTCAATACCACTGTCACTCTTGCACATATCAGGATCAATAGAATCCATATCGCCAATGATGATTTGGGGAGTAAGCCCTATATCCAAAAAATACTTGGCTCCTCCGTCTGCGGCAATCAACAAATCACAACTATTTGCGATTTGCTTGGCACTGGCAGGATTTTCCAGCTGACCATTACAAAATATACATGCTTTTTTGGTCAAATCAGTGGTCACAGATATTGTCTCCTGTCTGGAGCGTATCCTGAAGATAGGCCAGAACAAGTTCTTCCGGTGTGCTGGATGATGCGCCCACGACAACTTTAATATCATTTTGGGTAAAGAGCTGCTGCGCCCGCTGCCCCATACCACCGGCAATGATGACATTAACATTTTGTTCGTGCAGCCATTGCGGCAAGACACCCGGTTCATGGGCCGGAGGCGTTAAATCTTCCCGACCGGCAATCTCTTTGGTTTCTTCATTGATATCGATGATCGCGAACTGCTCACAATGACCAAAGTGAAGCGTTAATTTTCCTTGTGCTAACGGAATGGCTATTTTCATTTTGTTCTCCTGATTATGGGTTTCAATTTGTTTGTCAGATTGCAATAATGGCTCAAATACATAGTTGATCGTCTGTGCTGTTGGACTCTGCTTATTATAATAGATAAATGGCTTGCCCAAATCTGCAGCGGCGACCATGTTAGGATCTATCGGGATACTGCCTAAGAAGGGAACATTAAACTCCTTAGCCATCTGCTTGCCCCCATCACCGCCGAATATATCGGTTCTCTGATTACAGTGCGAACAGACAAACCCAGCCATATTCTCAATAACCCCCAAGACCGGCAGATTCAACTGTTTGCAAAATGTTAGACATTTTTTAACATCTGTCACTGCAAGCTGCTGGGGTGTGGTAACAACAACCGCGCCGTCCGCTTTGCCCAATAGTTGGAC
Source organism: Planctomycetota bacterium (assembly GCA_021157685.1). Taxonomy (GTDB): domain Bacteria; phylum Planctomycetota; class Phycisphaerae; order Sedimentisphaerales; family Anaerohalosphaeraceae; genus 4572-13. The sequence continues at coordinate 7,845 of JAGGWF010000033.1, forward strand.
GATCGATAATGGCTCATCTCCGGTTCCGGGTGGACAGTCAACGATCAAATAATCTAAATCCCCCCAGGAAACTTCGGAAACAAACTGTTTGATAACATGATGCTTCATGGGACCCCGCCAGATCAGGGCTGCGTTTTCATCCTGTATCATGAACCCTATACTCATCACCTTAAGTGTATCACTGTATACAATTGGTTCAATTTTGTTTTCCCTGCCTTGAAGCTTTCTGCCTTCGAGGTTTAGCAGTTTAGGAATACTTGGTCCATGAATATCAACATCGAGTAAGCCAACCTTTTTGCCCTGCATCGAAAGCCAGACAGCCAGATTAACCGCTATGCTGCTCTTGCCTACTCCACCTTTGCCGCTGAGAACCAGTATCTGGTGTTTGATGTGTTTCATGTTTTGCTTAATCTGTTCCTGCTCAGCTTGCATCTGTACTTTCTGTTCTTCATTAATTTGATCTGTATTCATTTCTTTTGCCATACTATGTTTCTTTCTCCATACAAATTTAGTTATTGCTATCCAATTTCCGAGCAAGCGTTAGATATTTTTGCTGTCAGTACCACCTCATATTTTCTCGATGTTTGCTCAAATGCCTTTTGTAGGCTTTGGAAAACTATCGACTCCTCTCCTGAGATAACACTACTCATCGATCCCGCTTTAACCTTTAAATTGTTACTCCTAAGACTTTCAATGAATTTTTGAATAGGTTCGTTCAAATCATTTTGACGCAACGGATATAAACTTACTTCTGCCTGTACTTTCATAATCTCACCTGACCTGCAATGAAAACTCCGTGGGGTAAATGCAAAAGCCGGGCAACCCTATCAATAAATGGTGAAAAAGACAAAAGACACCTCTGTCTGGGAACAGGTCCAATTGTAAATAACTGAGTCTGGCCATATTTGCCTAAAATCTTTTTGAGTTGGCCTTTAGAAAGCAACTTGGCCTTTGCATACAGCGATCCAGGTTTTTCTTGTCGGCTACGATTTAATCTTGCCGATGCATTCAGTACACCTATAACCAAAAGACCTGATGGCTTGCGAGTGCATCGGGCCATCTCCTGCAATACTAACTCAGCATCATGTACAAATTCCAAGGTCGTAATAGCTACGGTTACATCAAAACTGTTATCCTTAAACGGCAAGGAATGACCGTCTGCTATTCGAAACGAAGCATTGGTAATATTTTTGCTTTGTGCTACCTTTATCATACCCTCTGAAGTATCAACACCTGCGACATTAAAACCATAATCGCAGAAAAACTGACTCCAATGACCCGTGCCACAACCAACTTCCAGTAGCTTCATTCCCTGAGTATTTTGCCAAAGATACCTGGAAATAGCTTTTTTCTCCAGGCGGTCATACATTACTCCTTCAGCTGTTTCATACCATTGATCATAGGTGCTAGATACAGTGTCAAAATCAAACCGCGATGGCCTATCTGCTGCTTTTTCCAAATTAGTATCAACCGAGGGCATATGTAACATTTCCCCACAGAGTTTTTATGTCATCGGATACACCCGTATCCGTATATTCAACAATGGACTGCTTTGCGATCTGCGCCTTGGTAATCGCTTTGTCATAGCGAATTTTCCCTACGACCTTGATATTTCGCTTTTGGGCATCTTGCTCAATTTGTTCAGCCATATCAGGGTTTAAGTCAAACTTGTTAATGGCGACCAAAACCGGCATCCCAAAACCGGCGGCCAGTTCCGCGACTCGTTCCAGGTCATGTTTTCCCGAAAGTGTCGGCTCAGTAACGATCAGCACCAAGTCCGCACCGGTAATCGATGCGATCACGGGACAACCAATGCCCGGCGAACCATCGACAATAATTAGGTCTTTCTTCTGTTCTTCAGCAATTCTTTTGGTTTCTTTGCGTACAAGAAACACCAGTTTGCCGCTATTTTCCTCGGCGATCCCCAGCTCGGCGTGAACCATCGTCCCAAACCGTGTTTCTGAGATAAACCACTGGCCGTTGATCTGGTCGTTAAACTCAATGGCATCGGCTGGGCAGAACTCCACACACACCTTGCACCCTTCACACGAAATGGGATCGACCCGATAGGTCTTCGCGACTAAATCATTCGCCGGGCCGTCTAACTTGATTGCGTCAAATTTGCAAAGGTCCTGGCATTTCCTGCAACCAATACACTTTTCAGCAATAATGGATGCCTGTTTACCGCCGGAAAAGTCCGTCGTCTGTTTGACGGTCGGATTCAACACCAAGTGCAGATCCGCCGCATCCACATCACAATCAGCCAAAACCGCGTTTTTCGCAAGGGCCGCAAACGCGGCGACAATACTGGTCTTGCCCGTCCCGCCTTTACCGCTTATTACTACCAATTCCTTCATAAAGTTACCTTTTATTAATGCAAAAATTAACGGCTCTCGTTTTCATCTTATCAGGATATTATTTTTCAGCAGCTGACAAGTCGGCTTTCATAGTCATTATTTTATCCATGGTAAGAGAAGTCACTTTTTGTTGCTTCTTAAAATACCGAACCATTCGTTCAAGAAATGCCTGTTGCTCCTCAGGAGTTTCAAAATGTTTCAAAAGACTTTTAGTTTTCTCTATGTTTACCTCAACTTCTTGCGGAATCCTTTCACTATCGTGCCGAACAGCTTCTTGCGGGCATACATCGTGACATCGACCGCATCGGATACATTCCTCTTCGTTAATGACGGCTTTTGAATCATCTAATGTAATCGCTTCTACCGGGCAATCATCAACACATACACCACAACCTACACACATATTCTCATTTACCCAAGGCATACTTTCGTCTCCTTTTTCATTCACCAAAAATTAAAATTATAACATTAAGCTAAACACAAGAAGAGTGTTTTCCATTTGGGTTTTTCCGTTTTTCAGAATCAAAAAATTTTTCACGCCACCACAAAAAGTGACCCCAAGGATTATCGAGTCTATATTTATCATCATCAGGAACGCCTGGCCAAGAACCAATCTTTTCCAAAAGTACCTGACAAGGTTTATCCTCTGCTAATAATTCATAGGCACATTTAATCAGTATAAACTTTTTATTTGCATCAGGATCACCCCGATTTTTATCTGGATGATATTTCAAGGAAGCTTTGCGGAATGCTTTTTTCAATTCATCCGGACTCACACTCTCTCCGACCTCAAGGATTTGGCATGCTGCATGGCGTGTCTGCAGATCCAATGTTATCCTTTCCATAAAGTCCCAGTCATCTCTTTTCATTTTTTTAGCCTTTAAGCATTTTTGAAATACTTTCGTATAAACCAACAAAATCTTTTTTGTAATCGGGCAAAACATCAACCATCATTTCACCCACCGAATACGCCTCGGCAATGCGACGATCATCCGGCACCTCAAGGACAATATCGATATTTTCATCCTGACAGTACTGACGCGTCATCTGCTCATCCGGCTCGCTGCGATTAACAACCACTGCAAACGGGATCTTCAACTCTCTAACCATCCCAACCGCCAGTTTCAAATCGTTCAATCCAAACGGCGTCGGTTCGGTGACCAGCAGGATGAAATCCGACCCCTTAACCGCCTCGATCACCGGACACGAAGTCCCCGGAGGCGCATCGATAATGACAACACCTTCGGTCAAAGCTCTGGCTTTGACCTGTTTGATCAATGGCGGCGTGTGAATATCGCCGATTCTCAACCGCCCCTGTCCAAAGTGTACACCCCTGGCCATGCCACTCTCAACAAAGCCGATTTCTTTGGGTTTTTCCGTAATCGCACCCGTCGGACAAACCAGCATACACCCGCCGCAGGAGTGGCAGAGTTGGTCAAAGGTCATCGCCTTGTCTTTGAGGCAGATGATCGCGCTGTACTGACAAAGCTGACCGCATTTTCCGCAGCCGTTGCATTTTTCCTCGTCAACTTCCGGCACACCAATGGTCACCGGCTGTGATTGGTTAATCTCCGGCTTTAGAAAGATATGACCATTCGGCTCTTCAACATCGCAGTCGAGATACTGCACCGCCCTGCCCATTTGAGCAATCGAACAGGCCAGATTGGTCGCTATCGTTGTTTTACCCGTGCCACCTTTGCCGCTGGCAATCGCTATTTTCATATCATCCTCACTCCGAAGCCGTAGCCGCTTGCTTCCAATCAAATTTATCTTTTGTGATCCAGCCGTCTTGCGGTAAAGAATCAAAACAAACCGGTTCAGGATTGCACCATGCTTCAGGGTCGCACCAATCTTTTTCAGATACAATTTTCCACTTTGTGTACCGATTCATGGGTGCGGTCGTTTTATCAATGCAATAACCAGACGGATGGAATCCCACTGTCACCTCACTTGCTTTAAGCGTCGAATTCATAGTATACACCTCTTCCGTAAGCCACTGTCTGCTTTGGAAAAACTGTGGACACCATATCGAATGCCCACAGTTCTCGTATCTTTTTTCACTACTTTTGGTTCTGAAGCGTTTCGATGCGTGCCTTGATCTGGTCAAGAGAGTTTTCGATAGACTCGGCTTGACCTTTAAGGCCTTCGAGTTCCTGCTCTTGTGTTAAGGCCTGACCCATCGGTACGGGATACGCTCCCACATTGCCGACGCCGTCCCAGCCAAAACCGCGACCATAACCCATACCACGACCGAAACCCATTCCTCGACCGCGGCCCATACCCATACCGCGTCCGCCAACGGAATTGGTGTATCCTGGCGTATTGTAACCCGCACAAAAACCAGCACCTCTACCTGTCATTGGCCCCATACCGGCCGGCCCTGTTCTGTTTCCACCTGGCATAATAATACCCCTTTCAATATAAAAATTAACTTCTCGTCATTTTAGCCCCGCATTGGGGGCAGTTTCTTGTGTTACACGGTTGCCTGACAACATGAGCGACCGTTGCTCCACAGTTCGGACAAACACAATCTCCGCCCGGTCCAGCTGCAAGTGGTCCGCCCATTTTGCCTCTACCTTGACTCTGGCCTTGACCGCGTCCCGTACCAGGCCCTTGGCCGCCAGGGCCTGTTCCGTCACCTCTTGGCATAATATTCATCCTTTCTTTGATTAACCTGAACACTTGGATTATGACACAAAATCATATCGCCAATTTCACAACCAATATGCTCGGCAATTACCGGACACTTGGCTTTTAGAATGAAGAATATGTTTTTATCCGAATCACTAAGGGTTTCATAATTACCCTGTCCCTTTGCAATGACAAGGTCGGCGGCTTCAAAACGATCCCGAAAACTTTGTGAGCAGGTTTCCAGAATGGTTCCCGGCGCATCGGAGCCATTATCAATCACTTCAACGATTTTCGTCAACCCAACAAACTCCGCATCGTCCATCGTCGCGTCATTGATGATCGGCTTGCCCTTGACAACAACCGTTACCTTTTCAGTGGGTAACTGTTCAATCAGTAAACGATCAAAAACAATCTCACCGGCATTATCCGCCAGATAAAGAATGTTCTGGGCACATTCAGTGTCCGAGCGCAATTGTTCAACCATCGCCTCGTCAAATGGCGCAGTCAGGGAATCATTGATCGTCTTATGGATGTCAGAATCTGAAATTGAGGTTTTGACACCCAGATCGATAATATTACCTGCGATAGCTAATCGAACAGCGGTTTCCAAGGGGTCTTCGGTGCTGTGGACCGTTGGCTCCAGAAGGTCATACAATTCCAGTGCGAACCGATTATGTTGTTTTTTTAAATCACGATACGGGTCATCATTGCCTACCAGTTCTCGAATGAGCCGGTGTATCTTCTGGCCCATCGCCGGCGGCGTCTGGCTCATATCCAAATCCACCGCAAGGCGAAGCACCTGGCGAACAACTTGCTCATGAATCTGCTCATCATCAGAAACCAATCTCGCCGAATCCAATCCCTGACGAACAAAACACGAAATACAGTCTAAATAAGTCTTCATTTGCTATACCCAATGCCCTTCAACATTCGCCTGATCAACTTCCTTTAGCTTACCCGCCTTGAACGAATCGACTGCTTCGGCAACCGTCTGCTTCTCAGAGAGAAAAATCTTCACACCCGCCGCACTGAGCGTCTTAAAAGCATTCGGGCCGACATTGCCGGTAATCACGGCCTCGACATCCAATTCGGCCACATTCCGACCGGTCTGGATACCGGCCCCTTGGGCAGCGTTCAAATTAGTCGTATTGCTGTGTACTTGAAAATCACCCGTTGCCGTATCCATTACAATAAGATTCTCGGCTCGTCCAAACCGAAGATCGACCTCACTTGACAATTCATTTCCCTGTGCTGTTACCACAATTTTCATGATCCTCGCCTTTCTTTTCATTCAAAAGTTTATTGTTGGCCTCTGCCGCCGCGATGGCGACCTCTACCCCCACGACCCATCGGCCCACCTCGCTGCGGCGGTATTATTCGGCCGCTTTCAACGGGTCCACCTTCGATAGAGATGGCTTTCCCCTCGGTTAACGCCTCCGCGATTTTTTTGCGGGCGCTGGCATAAATTCGTGTTACCGTTGGACGGGATATTCCCATTAATTGGGCCGCTTTTTCCTGATCCAATCCCTCATGATCCAACAACCGTATCGTTTCAAACTCATCCATCGCAAGATAAACCCACTCCAAAATTCGCGCAGGAATGCCCGCCGGCTTATACACAACCGATCCCGGCTGTCCTGAAACAAATCTGTTTTTACACGGTCTTGGCATATTCTCATATACTCCAGTATTGAACATATGTTCATTACATCTTCGTCAAATAGGCGATTTTTGTCAAGTGAAAAAATAATAATTCTCCCTATTTTCCAGAAAGCGTGTTTATCGCTCAAAATAAGGGCCTCAATAATGAGTCCACTCCAAAAAGGTGGTTTATGGCAAAACGGTCACCGCAAACCTTTAATATTAAGCCAATAACGCAGGTCGTTTTCGTTAAAACGATTGCATTGGGGCTTTTTAGACCAGACTCAATAA
>JAGGWF010000005.1 GCA_021157685.1 Planctomycetota bacterium
CAACTGGGTCGCAATCGCGGCAAGGGATGTGCGGTACGCACCGGAATCCTGAAGAGCCACGGTGAGTTTGTCGGATTCGTTGACAGCGGCTCCTGCGTCCCCTATTGCGAGATCAAACGGGGCGTTGATCTGATCCGTTCTGGGCAATGTCAAATTGCTCATGGTTCACGGAAGATGAAGGACTGTCATATTATCCAGCCACAATCGCCCTATCGAAAAATCTGCTCACAATTATTCCATTGGTTCCTGATTCGCGATATCAAAAAACTGAGCAAGTTGACTGACACACAGTGCGGATTTAAGGTCTATCGCGGACAGGTTGCACGCTCACTTTATGCCCAGAGCCAAATTGACGGATTCATGTTTGATGTCGAGGTGATATTACTGGCGCTGTCCGATAGACATACCATTTGTGAGTTTCCCGTGGACTGGAGTTGGGATTCGGACAGCCGGCTGAAGCCGGGACATGAGGCCATTCGTGTCTTGAATAATCTGATAAAGCTGAAACGACGGTTTCGGAGTTTCCTTAAAAACCAGAACGACTGAGCGGGTCACTGGTTATCCGGCCAAGTGCCGATTTTGTCCAGTTTCAGTTCCTGTCCCTCTGTTGACATCAACAGCATAACAACCATCTCCGGGATCTGTTCCCGTAAGGATCGAATTTTCTCGACAGGCATGATCATTCCGGCTGTCGTCAAGGCATCGGCCAAAGCCGCACTGGACTTTGTGCGAATCCAGCAGGCCCTGCGGTCGGCTACCGGCTGGCCTGTAAAGGGATTGATAATATGCTGTCCTCGCTGCAGACCGGAACAACTGAGAACTTCATTTTTCATTTCCAAGGATGCAATTTTTGAATTATCAGAAGGGTTGGTCAATGTAATTCGCCAACCGTTTTTTCCTTCCGGCGGCGCCATCGCCAAAACAGAGCTGGCCCCACCGTGAATCAGTGCGTTTTTAATGCCCCATTCATTCAGTATCTCGGCGATCTTATCGACCGCATACCCTTTACCGATACCGCCCAAGTCAACACGGATGTTCTCAGTCAACACCTTAACAGAAAAATCATCCGTCAATTCGAGCATCTTCATGCTCGGCCGGTTGGCCAAAAGTGTCTCGGCTTTCTGAGGGTCATTATTTTTCCAGGCACTAATCATCTCGCCAATCGTTACATCGAACGCCCCGCCGGTCAACTGCCAACCCCGGCGTGCAATCCTCAGGCAATTCATTGTGTCTTCATCCACAATTGCGAACTCGCCGGGAGCCAATTGATTGATTCGAGCGACATCGCTGTTTTCGATAAATCGGCTAAGGATCCCTTCCAGACGATCCACTTCCTGGAATGCATCGCGAGCGGCTCTTCCCGCATAGGTTCCGTCATCGTGCTGAATGAACACCTCGAAATTTGCATTCATCGCCCGATGGCTGAACTTGACAAGATTGTCGATCTTTTTTTTGTCCGGCTGAACTTTCAAAATACTTACCCCTTTCTCCTCAAGCAAAACAGGAGGCGATGATTGGCTGTGCATCTGATCCCAGAGGTCTTTGCGAATATACCCTCGCCATTGAACCCCCGGCCGCAATTGCAACATCTCATCGAATAACGGCACATATAAATGTTTTTGCCCTGCCGGAGGGGCGGTGTACAACATGCTTAATAACTTCTGTTCGCATTTTGCATTGGCTAAAATAATCGGTGATTGAGGGGCCGAATCGTCCACATGATTCCAGTAACCCGCCTGTGAAAACTTTCGCAAATACCACGGAAAGGGCCAGTAATCATCACCCGCAGCAATGATTTGGATGGGTGTTTTCACGCCCTCTTTTGATGTATCCGCCGCTTTTTTGACAGCATTAACCATTGTGTAAATATCTGTGCCGGTATGTGCATAGACATAGGGGTTGATCGGATCAGCGGGATATTGAAAACTCAAACACCAGCTTTGGACAATTGGGCTTACGATAACAAAGATAATGAGCAAAACCCTAACACAGTATTTCCCCAAGAGGGTTTCCGGACTCCCAACAAGCCGATCAATCGCAAACCCTGCCAGAATCGCCATTCCGAATAGAAAACTCAACAGACACCATGGCGTTTTATAAGGGATCAGACAATAAACAACGACCAAACTAAGCGTATAGATTGAAAAAAAACGAAGCAGGGCAGGTTTTGTTGAGGGTGTTGTTTTTCGCATAAATGTAAATAATAACCCACAAACAGCTAATGCAACGATTCCATCTTCATTCCAGGAAATGGGCTCAATAAACTCCATCCAGGTCAACAGATTTAAATAATAGTACCAAGGGTGGACATGGACGCTCTGACTGCCAGCACGCTGTATCCAGACACCATAGGTGGTAAGGGAATCGATAATTCCTTGGGGATTTGTTCCAAACGAGGAGTAGAACAGGACGGAAGTTGTCACCATCGCCGCTACCGCGGTCAACAGATGAGAACACCTTATAAACTTATTGGATTTGTCATAGAAAAAGAGAAAACCCATGCCCAATATGGCGGCAAAAACGGCAAAAATGAATGTTTCTTTTGTCGCATGCATCAGGCCGACTGAAACACCCGACAGGACCACCCAGATTAATTTCCGAGAATCAACATACCTCCATCCACAGCCCAAAAAACAGGCGGTGAAAAAAACCAGCAACATTTCCTGGATATAATAGCGACTGTAATAGACAAACGCAGGCGAAAAAGCGATCAGGACAGAGCTGAAGAACACAACGCGCCAATTGGTGCCCCTGATGAAAAAAAAGGGTGTTAGAATCAGTCCAACTCCGAAGACCGCGGGAACGATACGGAGTGTCACTTCATCAATCTGCCGATAGGTCGCTTCCCCTTTCAACCAGGAACTGACCCGCGTGAAATAGTTTAAGGTTGGACCGTGAAACTCTTCGGGATCATAAAAATAAGAATCCTCCTCAAGGAGGGTTCCAAATTTCTCTGCATGAACCGCTTCATCCGTGTGCATGGGGCGGTCAGCAAGTCGCCACAGGCGGAGAAAAGACCCTCCCGCCAGTACAATGATAAAAAGAATCCAGATCGTTTTGTGTTTCATTGGCACTATACCCTTAAAGGGTAAGAAGTTTCCGCGAGCAAACTCAAAACTTACGGCCGTAACGCTGCTATCTAGCCGCGCTGAAACAGAAAATCCCAATCAGGATCAGTCTATTTCCCGAACACTTCCACCTCGATGTAATGGCTGTAATCGTTCTGGTTATTGGCCTGGCTATACAACCGAACATAACGCCCTTTGACGCCCTTGGCATCAATCAGTTGGCCCTCTGCGGTTTCGACATAGTGCTTGTCGACACCGACGCCTCGACCCAGCGAGTTATCCATATCGTTATTGTAAATCGTTGTTGCATCAATGAACTCTTCATCACTGGAAACCTGGACAACAATATCAAAATACACACGCGGTGTCTTATGATAATGCCATAACACAATCGCATAAATCTCAGCTTTCTTTTCAAGATCAATCTGGACCCACTGCTCAAAGGGGCCAAGCTCAACGACGCTGCCCTCGGTAGCATCCTTATCTCCATCAACCACCATCTCTAAGTCACCGGTAATCGGCTCCATCTCTGAGCTTATTACGGGTTTGTTCAACGCCAGATTTTGTGTGCCTTCCGGGGCCAAAAATACCGGTCGGGCCTTACCCAGCGGTTTTTCAAGATTCTCGACACCTGACAGATTTTGCGGCGTGCCCACAAACATTGGCTTGGGCAACACTAACGGGATAGGAACTAGCTTTGATTCTTTTTCGGCGGGCGTTGCGACTTCTTTAACCGGTGATTGGGTTTCAGATTCCGGGGCCTGTGGCTCTTCAGTGGGGGCTTTCTTTTCACAGCCGCTCACAACCAATACAGCCAGCAACGCTAATAATAAAACAGATGCAATTTTCATAAACTCAACTCTCCTAACAAGTTAATCTTAATTCTAAGACATCATTATAACCTAGCATAAATTTTTTGCACGATTTATTTCATACAAAAAGCCAATTCATTACGCTTCCTTCTTTTGTTCAAGCGAAAGCGTTTCCGGTTCAAGACCGAATCCGGCGAGTACAAAATAAGCCGCGGCTGCCGCTACCATCGGTATAAGTGATTCCAAGCCGTAACCAAACCTACCTTTCGTAATGAGGCCCAATAAGCCAAGCACCAAACCAAATGCCCATGCAATATAGCCAGCCCAATTGATTCCCTTACGCGGTCCATTCCAGCCGCTACTACGGATATAATCAGCCAGCATCACACCCGCGATTGGGCCAAATGCGGCACCAACCATCAAGAAAAAACCAACAAGGTTGCTCGCAATCCCCGTTGCAGCTAAAATTACCCCAATGCCACCGGCAACCAGAGTCATCGGAATACGCGGTAGTTTCGGCAACATCGTCGCAAAAGCATTAGAGGCCAGAAATGCACAGAAACCCGTCGGGCAAATACAAGCAATCACAAATACCCACGCCGATACTTTGGCCAATCCGCCTGTCTCTGCAATCGAAGCAAAGAACGCGTCAAAAACTTTACCGTCGGAAACCAGCGCCGCAATTTCAGGATTCTTGCCGGAAGCACCGGCAATCGCCAGAATGGCTAAAAATCCGGCCACGATCGCAGCCACCGTAACACCGAAGAATCCACCAAGAGCAACATCATTTTCATTCCTGCTGTTCATGCCGAAATCGGCGCCGGCAACACCCGCCGACGCAAAAAACCAACCGTTGACTGTAGCGCCGCAAACATCGCCAGAGATATAGCCACGCCTGCAACACCCGGAACAACTGTAACATTGGTACTATAATCTGCAAGTCCGCCTTTGTTTGCTATCGCCGCCAGTGCGATAAAAGCAAGCGGGAAAATCGGAAGCCATGACGACAATTTTGCAAGTAAACCAATACCAATCGCACCTACCAATGCCATACTCAAGCCCCAAACAACACAGACAATCCAATATAATGCCTGACTGTCTGCCGGAGATTTTCCGATTGCCTCCATGAAAAAACCGGCTGCAGAAGTCGTAAACACGGCATGCCAGAATATTTGCACAATACCCATTAAAAAACCCGGAACGGCAATCCCTCCGGTCGTACCAAATGCCGAAGATGCCACAACATACAGCGGCATGCCCGTCTTCATGCCGAGTTTGGCCGGAACATAGTAAATGAGCAGGCAGAAAAACGCCCCCATCACAAGCCCGATCAAGGCCGCAGTGATACTGCCAAAAGCAAGCCCCCCCGCCATGCCCGCCATAAATGGCACAGACAGGAAAATTCCTGCATACGCAGGGGCTGTGTTTTTGTACCACGGGCCGCGATTGGCCGCTGGGTTTACACTTGCCGCACTGAGATAATTTGGTAATATTTCGTTTGCCATTGCTTAATCCTCCTGACTAAGATTTCATGTAACTACACATTGGTATCCTTAAGAACTCCAAGCCGGATCAGAATATAAAGTTCAACAATTGCCGTCAATGCAAAAATCAGGGCACACCAGCGATGGGCATGAAACAAAAACTCCTGCCCGAACGGGCCAAACAACGGCAGCATGCTCAGCACCATTGTCAGCGTCACCGGCAACGTCATGATCAGCAGAAACCAGAATCCTGCTTTGGCTCCAATGCCCTTATCAGTCAGCCAGCATCCTTCGCCACGGCCACATTTACAGATATGCAAGGCCGCTTCGGCATCAGCTTTATTAAACACATATCGCCCTGCGGCGAGTATGGCAACGACCGCCGCACAGGCGATAAAAACCAGTGCAAATGTCGCATGGATCATCAGCAGATATCCATGCAAACAGCCGCCAAAGACCAACGGTCCAAAACCCGTCAGCGCCAGCACACAAAAACTCAACAACCCCAGCAAGAATGCGAGTTTGCAAAATCGCCCGGCCCAGCTCAGTTTTTGCGGCAGGAACAGCAGCGTCAACAAATGGACCATCTTGCGAATCAACGAGCCAAGCGAAAAACGACTTTTGTATCCACAGGGGAAAATCAGATGGTGCAAGAACAGACACCCCAACAGCACAACAAACGCAATAATTGAAAACCATCGAAATACCATTTACTCATCCTCCTTTGCACAGGCATTAGAGAATGCCGCAACCGCTTTAAGCACATAAGCCAGCAATACCAAACCAATCAAACCGCATGAGGCAAAAGCAACGATCTTTAATAACGGTCGAAACACGAAGGAAAAATTAAATGCCCACATATACAACCGGTCGATCCCCTGCAATTTGACCATTTCTACAAACTCGGGTCCGCCGTCAGATTTGACCGGTGAGTCCATCTGGACCTGGCCAAAGAAAAAAGCCGAATCCGTAGTATGACAGTCTTTACATTTACGAACACCCAGAGCTTGTTCGACAGGTCGAACATCGTGTGCCAGCGGCCAAGCATAGGGTTCAGCCGCCGCATGTGTCTGGCTTTCAATCCCACCCTTGGCATTCAACCGGTACAACTTGCCGCCCGCAACATAAACTGCTTCGGCATCCTCAGAGCCAAGCAGCTTTAAGACCTCAGCGATTTGCTGTTCGGTCAGAGATTTCCAATCATCCTCTTTTTCAGCATTCTTGCCCAATATATTTTTGGCCTTTGCGAGCACATCTTTGGGGGCCATCGGCTCAATCGATTCATCTTTGAGCATCCCCCAGTACGCCGGCCAAAGGACTTTATACGGGCCGATCTTGCCGTCAGCGCCTTTCATAAGCACCGGAGCATAGACATGCGGCTGGGTGATTTCAAGATTGTGTTTTCCGTGGAGTCCGGTTTTATGCATCCGCGCGGTTCGCCAGCGACCAGCCTCTTCTTTGGGCCATGGGCCTGAATGACACGCCGTACAAGTCAGCTTTTCAAAATGAACCACCGGGATGCCGCGGTGCGCCGGTTCTGGTGCGCCCAAACGACCCATTTCCGGCATTTCGGCATGATGCTCACCTGTATGACACCCCTCGCAGGTCAGCGTTTGGCCCGGCCCCTCAGATTCAGTGCCGCGGGTAATCATGTGATCATCACCGTTGCGATGGCAGTCCACACAGTTAAGCCCCGATGCCAGATGCACATCTTCATCCCGAGTCCACTCCTGATCCTCACCGACACTCAGCTTCTGGCTGGAATGACAGAAATAACAGCGTTCGTTGGAGGGCTTGCCCGTAATATCAAAGAAGACCTTATCTTCGCTGTCAAACAGGTTCTCCTTGTAGGCAGTTTTAATTCCTTCATCAAACTCCGGATCAAAAAAGTCGTCCAAGGCAGAGGCAACACCTTTGACCTCAGCCATACCACTTGAGACCGCAGGAATCCAGCGATAATTTTGCCGTGCCGACTGCATCGCCGCAACGCTCTGATCCTGATGCGGGTCGGCATTATGACAGGCCAGACAGTTAATCTCAAACGAACCGCTGATTTCCTGACGAATTATTTCATCGGGTTCGTCAGGTTCCATTTCACCATAGCTGCCACCGGGAAAGTGGCTGAAATTCTGCTTCACAAACTCCCATGGCGAAACGCCCATTTGTTCAGGACTAAAGACACCCTTCCAGTTGCGGTCGCTCATCGGCACCTGCGTCCGTGTTTTGGAATCGACCAACATCCATGGCTCTCCCGGTCGCCCGGCTTCAATGTCGGTATCATGGCCATTAAAATGCCACCCCGCAGCAATTTTCTCATAATCATGACACTCGCCACAGGTCTTCCGAGTCGAAAACGGCTTGGGATCGGCATCTTTTGAGCGGATCTGATTGCCCTTGTCATCAAGCAACTCGATCACATGCACAGGCCCGCTACGATTTCCGTCATTTCCCTGGCCAATCAGACTCTCTGGGTCTTCTGCCTTAACCGGATAAACCAGTAAAGAAGCGATGAATACTGTCAGCAATAACAATTGTTTCAATCTTCTCTCCATAGTTATTATGCGTGGAAGTCTTCCGGTTTGAATTCCAACCGTTTCTTCTGAGCGACAGCTTCATTCACCTTCAGGACCGTCGCAGCGGTTTCGTACCCGATTTCTCCCGGGCAATTCAGTTTTTCTGTCCCGCGAACGGTGTTAAAGAAATTCACCAGATGCGGCTGATGGTACGGCACATCCATCTTTACTGGAATTTTATATTCAGCCGGTGCATAGCTTCCTTCGCGTACATCCAATACCGCATCTTCATCGGCATCTTTCTTGGCGGGCAGACCTTCAGACTTGGTAATATATCCCTTATCGACCCATTTTTGCCATTCTTCTTCCAATACCCAGTTTTCACGATAGACCGAACCCCGGCCGGCAGATTCAGAGACCATCAGCGTCCCCTTGTCGCCCATAAAATTTTCGAAGTATCCGCCGGAGCTATTGGTCGTCCCCGTCTGGTACATAGCCCGAACGGTTCCCTGCTTGGTCTCATATTCATAAATAGCCATGACCGTATCATACCATTCGTGATCTTTCCAGTAATCAGTGCCGCCGCTGGCGATGACACTGCGAGGATTGCATCCCAAAAACCAGCTGTAGATATCGATCTGGTGACTGCCTAAGTCGACAATCGGGCCTCCGCCCATTCCCTTATACCATCGCCAATTACGGAACTGCTTCATGTCTTTAAAGCCATATTTCTCGAGTGTCGCCTGATCGATCTTCATCTTTTCCGGATCTTTAGTCCAATCCATGATGTCTTCACAGGACGCCTTGCTGCGGTTCCACTGACCGTTAATCGTGGTAATGCGTCCCAGCAGATTGCTTCCTTTGATGAGGTTATTATAGCAGTGCTGATAGCGGGGATTACTCCGCCTCTGGTGGCCGATCTGCAGGAGTTTGCCGCTGGCTTTCTGAGCTTCGACCATCTTCTTGGCCCCCTCAAGGGTGTTGCTCATCTCTTTTTCACAATAGACATGCAGCCCTTTTTTCAGACAGGCAACGGTATGTTCTGAATGCCAAAAATCCGGTGTTGCAACGATTACCGCATCAAGATCTTTTTCAGTATCCAGCATTTCCTTATAGTCCACATAATCGGCATATCGATAGCCATAGTGCTTGCTGTAGGACTTCATGCGTTTCATCACTCTTCGACGATTTACATTCCAGATATCACAAACTGCAACAAAACGAATCCCAGGGCTTTTCATCTTCAGGATGGCATCCATCAGAACCTGTCCTTGGGCACCGGCACCCAGCAACGCAACATTGATCACATCCTTTTTGGGGACATCTGCCCCCAGTGCCTTGCCGCTAACATACAACCCGGCACCTATCGCAGTGGAAGTCTGAATAAACTGTCTTCGACTTAAATGATTCGACATAACAAACCTTTTCTTTTTTTAAGTTGAGTCCGCTCCAAAAAGGTGGTTTATGGTGAAACGATCACCGCAAACCTTTAATATTAAGCCAATAACGCAGGTCGTTTTCGTTAAAACGATTGTATTGGGGCTTTTTAGACCAGACTCAAAGTTCTTTGATCTTAATATTTCGATACCAAACATTCTGTCCATGGTCCTGAAATCCGATCCAGCCAGTACGCGGCAAATCTTTATAGGCGACACCAAATTTATTATTCGTACCATCCGGATTTCGGCCCGGTTCGGTCCAATCGTTCAAATCTATATCCAGGACCGGCTTGGTGTTCAAGATAATGCAAACTTTAGAGTCCTTTTCAATAATCGTCATCCGATTCCATTTTCCGGCAGGCTTAACCGCATTGAGCACCGGTTCTTTAATATCAAAAATACCACCGCAAATATGCTTAGTCACAGGTTTGCCAAAGGAGTCTTCAATCTGCACTTCGACCCATGGAATCCATGTGTGTTCACCAGCTCGAAGGAATACTCCACTATTGGTTTGCTCGTCGAGCTTAAATTCGAAATCAAGAATAAAATTAGAATATTTTTCCTTGGTCCAGATGTCTCCGCCGCCCTTGAGCGTCAGAACACCATCATCAACAATCCAACCGTTTTCTTTGAATATCGCATTGGAAAGCTCGTTGTCAAACACCCACTTCCATCCGCTAGGATTTAACCGCGAAGCAACGGAATTAAAATAGAGTACACTTTTTCGGATTTCTGGTAGATTGTTATCCCAGTTAGATTCGTATTCAATGGCGAATGTCCCTTTGTATTGTTGTCTATGCAGTTCTTTGAGAACATCCTCAATATGATTTTGGGCTTCGCCGAAAATCATATTATTGCCGTCTTCGTCCACTTCTTTGATATGCACATCATGAATTCGTCCCTTGAGCTTTTCAAGACATGCAATCGGATCGAGACCGCTGCGCACCCAATGGCCCACATCGGCACAGGCCCCAATCCATTCGCTGCGGCCGTCACACATTGCCAACACCTTATCCGGATTCCAGTAAGGGCTCGGTTTCGGGTGGTTGTGAATCGCTAACTTAATCTTGTATTCCTGACAAAATTTGTCAATCAGGTCGAACTGACTGGCTTTGGGCTCGGAGGCGATCGTTCCAATACCCATGTCTTTGACAAATTCAAAGAGTTCACAGGCCCCGGCCTCGTTCTCAGGAATATTGACCACGCCAAAAGCAACAATACTCACGCCCGCTTCACTTAGCTTGTCTTTAACGCGCTGACGCTGCGGGTTGGAAAGTCCAGGGCCAAATTTCACATCCATACCTTTTGAAACCCGCTGGCCGGGGAAAGCCTGTATAGCGTCCAAACCCAAAGACCGTGTCTTGTCAATTGCTTCAAAGAGGGTGAATTTCCGAAAAGACCATGTCTGAACCCCCAGTTTCCAGCCTTCATAGACATCCGTTTTTGAATGCGTTTTTGGAGATTCTGCTGCCGCCATTGATATTGAGGGTATCGTCAACACCAGAAACATCAATATTCTTTTACACATAATTATCCTCATTATTAATGAATTTTCGAATCAGGTCCTTGGTTTTTCAAGGTACCAGCCTTCACGATAGGGGCGATTGACATATTTGTTTAGTTCGGGGAAATTGGTTGCCTGCATATTTTTGCCATCCCATTCGATTTTTTCACCAGGCTTAAACAGGGACAAATTACCCATCAACACCATTTCAGTAAATGGTCCGGCATAGTCAAAGTTAGAACTTGACTGACGCCCTTCCTTGATTGCATTCACCCAGTCCATTTCATGGCTGACTTCAATTCGCGGTAGCGTTTTTTGCGGCCGTTTGTAAGTTTTCATCTTTGTATAAGGAATCAGTTGAGGGCTGCTTCCGTAACATCCACACATCAGCTTACCCTTGTCCCCAACAAAGATAACACCACTCCCTCCTTCGCCCATTTTACGTCCTTCTTCAAGTTCCTGGGGGCGTTCAGGCAATAAGCCGCCATCAGACCAATTCACTTTCACGGCTGGCATCGATTTCCGTTCAGGGTATTCGAGATGAATGATCGAGCCGAGCGGATAGGTTTCACTCAAATCGTACTTTTTCCATTTTTCAGCAATATTTGTTGCATAACTACCCTGAACACTAACAGGATATTGCAATTTCAAAGCCCAGAATACCGGGTCGAGAATATGACAAGCCATATCCCCCAAAGCCCCCGTCCCAAAATCAGTCCATGCACGCCAATTCCATGGGTGATAAGCCGGATGATAAGGCCGTTGCGGTGCCGGACCCAGCCACAAATCCCAATCCAGTGTTTCCGGCACAAGCGGTGTGTCTTTCGGACGGCCCATTCCCTGCGGCCATGCGGGACGATTGGTCCATGCATGAACTTCTCGCACATCCCCAATCGCTCCGTCCCAGATCCATTCACAGATCAGACGAATCCCCTCGCCACTGTGTCCCTGATTACCCATCTGGGTTACAACGCCGTGCTTACGGGCAGTTTCTGTCAACACACGCGCCTCATAAACCGAATGCGTCAGCGGCTTTTGGACATAAACATGTTTGCCCCGGCGCATCGCCTCCATCGCAATACAGGCATGTGTATGGTCGGGCGTTGCAATGATGACCGCATCGATCTTATCGCCCATCTCATCCAGCATCACGCGGTAATCCTTGTAGCGTTTCGCATCGGGATATTCTTCAAATGTTTTTTTTGCGTAGGCCCAATCCACATCACAAAGCGCAACAATATTCTGCGAATTCTTGTTTGGCCAGTTTCCCTCATTCCTCTTACTGAGCGGTGTGCAAACAGCCCCTATGTTGCCTTTTCCCATACCACCAATACCAATGCCCGCGATATTCAGCTTACTGTTCGGAGCTGTGTGGCCATTTTTCCCTAATACATAATTCGGTACGATTGAAAAAACTCCCGCGGTGGCCGCCGATGATTTCAAAAAACTTCTTCGGTCAATTTTTTTTTGTTGAGTAGACATAATATGGTTCCTCATTTAGGTATACTTTATTTTCACTGTTTCTCTTGCCTTTCGGTATCAAGAGTGCCAAATTAAATCCTATCTTTATCACCTTATAATGGGCGGATCCAGATATTGCGAAACCGTATTGGATTTCCGTGTTCCTGCAGCATTAACGGCAGTTTATCTGCATGCGGCTCATAATGTGCCAGAGCTTTGTGGAATGTCGTCCCTTTAATCTCACAATGATCCTGCACTAATACACCATTTTGGAAGACCGTAATCGTTGCCGGCTTGATCACCTTGTCGCCATCAAATACGGGAGCGTGAAAGATAATATCATAGGTCTGCCACTGACCGGGTCCGCGACACACATTGACTAGCGGCGGGTTCTGCCCATAGATGGCGGCCGCTTGTCCATCAGCATAGGTCTGGTTCTCATAGCTATCCAGAATCTGAAGTTCATATTGCCCCATCAAGAAGATACCGCTGTTTCCGCGTTTCTGGCTTGTGCCTTTGACCACTTCAGGAGTGGCCCATTCCAAGTGAATCTGACACGACCCAAAGGCCTGCCTTGTCCGGATGTTTCCGGTCTTGGCCACAACCTGCATATAACCGTTCTCGAGTTTCCACCTGACACCGCTACCGTCTTTCGTACTTTCCCAAGCCGAAAGATTAGAGCCGTCAAACAGCACAATCGCATCTGAAGGGGCTACACCGCTCACTGCGGCCGGTGTGATGACCGGGGGCGTTGGACGATTCTTATCATGCACAGACCAACGAGCTTTTTCCTGCGTTGCACAACCCATCACTGCAATAATAACCGTAAAGAGCAGAGTTCTCTTGATAGCACTTTTCACATTTTACTCCTTATAATGAACAAAAATTACCTTACTATGGTCACGCCAAAATGAATCTTAACGGTCTTCTATCATAAACAACAGTTCCCTGCAATATTTCTCTCACTCATTTTTTTCTAAAAATTACTGCAACCCCTTACTTGTACCACCGTTACAGGTATTTGAAAAGACTAGAACTGTTTCGCCGAAAGCGATTTCTTCTCAATAATCACTGCACACGCTCGCCGCAGGTACTCCTCGAACTTCCAAGAACCGCTGCTACCGGTTTGTCGTGTAATAACCAAATCCTTCAGTTCGGATAGTCGGTTCGGATCCACGCCAGCAATCTGCCTGATTTCATCAGGAGTGTCGAGTTTTCGCCAACCGCCTCTGGATTCCGGAGGCGGGAAATAGTTTGCTTCCTCTGGTGCTCTCTCCGTCGATACGGTATTGTTTAAATGCCACCGAGTGTCAACGATGGATACAACTGTTTGTGTTGGATTTATGGAATCGGGCAACATGTCCGCTTTAGCCCATGATGGCACTGTAACCATAGCCATGATGACCCAATTGACCTCAACTGCGAGTAATGTCACTGTCCTTAGCATCGCCACCCCTTTACAAAGATTCAAACCGCTTGTTATGCCCTATCCAGAAGTTTCTGTATCAGTGTCCTGAACAGCACGCAGAAGCATTTCGCCTGAATCTGCGTACTGAGACCACACCAATCCTCTTAATGCGGCGGCGTGAATCAGGAACGAGTTCTCCTGGTTATAGAGTTTTTTGTAGACATTCCAGGCCTCTTCAGCGTCTCCCCGACAACAACTCTCTTTAGCCCTTATTGAATAACAGACCAATAAAGCATCTTGCTCACGCATTCTCCGTGACGGGTGTTCCGGCGACTTAATCAGTGTATCAACTTCCGCCAAGTCGCAGGGAGTGCCCAACGGGGCATCATCAACTTTCAAATCTCCCATCGCGTACTGAATCCCTGCCAGATAATGCTCCAGCACCGGCCGATTCCAAGTCAAATGGTGGTTGTGGCCCAGAGAGCAATAGAACAGACGCCCTTTCCCCACCGATTTAATCCAACTAATACCGGTATCCATATCATCCGGCGTAACACCTTTGGCGTTTTTCGTCGTCACATCGGACATATCCAAGCTCATCAAAACCCGCTGACTGCCTCTGGAATACTGTGGCGGCAGTGTCCGATAGATTTCATCATTAATCTTGAAGCCCTTACCTTCGAACGGTTTCATCAGCGGGCTGTCCGGGTCGTCAATCTTAACCGCCCATGTACCGTTTGACAACCATGGGTGTCCCTTAAACACACCACCCATCATCATCGCACCTTCCGGCCACCCATAAAAATTATCCGTCGCAGCATGGATACCAATAATGCCCTTGCCGCTTTTGATGAAATCCATAATCGCTTTTTGCTGCATATCATCCGGAGTGAGTCTGGTGGTGTTGTTAAAGCAGATCACATCGAACTGTTTCAGCGAGTCTGCACTAAACACACTCATATCCTCGCTGTGGACGACCCTGAAAGCGCCGGTCTTTTTACCCATGATGTCTAACGCTTTGTCCCAATAGGGAATGCAGCTGTGCTTGTACCCCCTGCAGAAACTGAACACCAGCATGGTCCGCTGCTTAACGGGCTGAACAACCGGACTGTTGGGTATGGCCTCTTGCATCTTCTGGAGTTCCTGCTCGGTAACCGCCTGGGCATCCACTGCAAAGAGAAAAACCACACTACACAGAACCCACTGAATAAACCTTTGCCTTGCCTTCATACAATTCCCTTATCTTTAAAATCATGCGTTCACTTATTAACGGCCAGTGCATCCAGGTTCGGGCCGGAGCCGATGGCAACGACTTTGACAAAATTGCCGCCTTTTTTGAAATTGACTTTCATGTCAACCGTTTTCCAGTTCGTCCAGCTTTTTGTCGCCGCGAAATCAATCTGTCCGGCCCTTTGGCCGTTCACAAACAGTTCACACGGACGACTGTCGGCAGCGGCATAACGGAAGGTCAGCGTGTACTTGCCGCCGTTGTCAGCAAGGACATTATCCCATTCGACATAACTATCCTTTTCGCCAAAATCGACAAATCCGGTTCCCTGATAACCCTTCTGATTGTCGGCTATTTTACAATTGACGATCTTCGCCGCTTCGGCTTCATAAATATCACCTTTCATCTTGGAAGCAACCGCGGCGGCTTTTGCTCCTTCTCTATGTGGGTAATAAACCTCACCACCCACACCTAAATCTTTAATGCGAAGATTACGAAACTGGTAGGTCAACCCTTTTTCGCCATGATGCTGAATGCCAATATGACCCGCAATATCCATCTCGTCATAAATGTCTGTTGTTAGCACACCATTGACATAAATCTGAATATGGGAACCCATACACACAATACGGTACTTGTTCCATTGGCCCTGCTTAAAACATTCGCCTGCACGCCCACGGAACTCGGCGATTGATTTATTTTTGGCCTCTTCAGATACCACATTGTCACGATTCGGAGAGACAAACCAAGCCCGACGTCCTTCGTCATAGAGTCCGCCCGACCACTTTCGACCGGAAGTGTCCACTTCGGCCTGATAGCCCCACGCCTGATTTTTTTTCTTTTGGCAACGGAACAGAAAGCCGGAATTGCCTTCATTGACAGGCATTTTTATCTCGCCTTCAAAGACAAAATTAGCATATTCCTTTTTGGTCAACAGGAACCACTTGCCTTTTTCGGAAATCAGGTTGACCACACCATCCTTGAACTCGGCTTTGCCCCACTCGTAAGGATTTTCCCAGTCGCTCAACTTCTCATCCCCGAACAAGTTTTCCCATCGAACACTGTCTGGGTTTTTAATGCGTGCCTTTTTGGATTTAACCGCTCGCTGCTGATCGTAAGCGGTCCACCTTTGGCGTACCTTGGGCCCCTTGAGCATCTCATTGGCTTCAGGGTGATTGGTGATTTTCATGGCCTCCGCATCATATTTCAGTGTTCCGCCAAAACGCTGACCAATACAACCCAGGCACAGCATCTCGGCTAACGGAGCAGAAATCTCAAACGGAGAAGTAACCGACTCGATATTCTGACAGGCGTTTAAGAAGTTCTGGTAATGATTCGATAATTTCTCTTGCGGCTTTGGAAGTTCACCGGTTTTCTGCAATCTTTCCAGCTTTTCATTAAGCGCAAAATGGTAACCGCCGCCATGACTGGTCCCTCTTATCACGGCATCCTCAGTATAGGTCAAGGAGCCAACCCCCCCCATTTCACCTGTATAACCAGCCGGTATCGGAGGCGTGTTTCCCTGACCATCATACCATTTCAGTTCCAGCGGCGGCATCCCCTGCCGCGCTTTGAACCTGAATGTAATCACAGAACCTTGCGGGTAGTACAGATCACTCGGCCCAATGACCTTTGTCGCGATTTCATAGGGCAGCCCTAATTTGAGGTATCGATGGACAGCGTCAAGTACATGAGCCCCCCAGTCGCCCATGGCCCCACACCCAAAATCATACCAGCATCGCCAGTTTCCGCCAACCAGTTTATCACTGTAGGGGCGGAACGGACGGCGACCCATCCACTGATCCCAGTCATAACCAACCGGCGGAATGTCTTGGGGGTATTCCTTAAAAGTCCAGCCATGCCAGCGGCGGCGCCCGATCATCCATGCGTCAATTCTCTTAACATTTTTAACAAGCCCCGCTTCGACCCACTGGCCAAACTGGATCGTTCCGGCGCCGGAGTGTCCCTGATTCCCCATCTGGGTAACAACACCACACTTTTCAGCCGCCTTTTCCAGTAAGCGGCACTCATAAACATTCTGAGCCAGTGGTTTCTCAACATAGACATGCTTGCCCAGCAGCATCGCGTGCATAACCATGGGGAAGTGCGAATGGTCCGGTGTGGCAATGATAACCGCATCGATTTCATCATGCATCAGCTCAAACATTTCGCGGTAATCACGAAAACACGGAACGCCGGGAAAGTCCTTCATCGTAAAATCATGCGAAGTAAATAACACATCCGCAAAGGCCTTGAATTCGATCTGAGTATCGGCGTACTGATTAAATGTATTCAAGACCGTCTCGCCTCGGTTAAAGACCCCTATTTGAGCCACCCGGATCTTTTGCCCTTTTGGGATAATCCGAGGTTGGTAAAGAGGTTCTGGGTCTCGACCGGTAAAACATCCACCGTTGGTGAACATCAATATCGGTGGTGTGTATAAGATTGTCTTCAACATCATCCTGCGGGATACGCTAAAGTCTGCTTTGCTCATATTTTTTCCCATTCCAATATTTCCTTTCATAGTTCGAGAAATTGTAATTACTTAAATTTTCGGATTTTAATATTTTTGAACGAAACCGTGTTTCCGTGATCCTGAAGCAA